>SLST01000615.1 GCA_007130265.1 Spirochaetales bacterium | reverse complement strand
GGTCGGTCCCCATCACCGCGCAGCAGCGCGTGTCGTAGAGGATCGTGACCCCCAGGTCGACGAGGATCCGTTCGAGCGCGAGGATGTACGAGGCCGCGTTGTACTCGAGGTAGTATCGGTGGCTCACGCGTTCGGCCCGGTTCCCTCCGGGCAGCCAGCAGGGGGGAATCTCCCCGGCCCCCTCGGCGGCGGACAGCAGGAGGAGTTCCTCGGCGAGGCCCCCGCACACTTTGCGGCCGCGGCCGTCGCAGATGGGCAGGTACGCGATCACGAGCCCGAGCGTGGCGAGCCCGCCAAGCGCGTACTCCTTTTCCAGAAGGCAGACCGACGCGCCGTTCCGCGAAGCCGAGATCGCGGCGGCGACCCCCGCGATCCCCCCGCCGGCGACCACCACGTCGTAGCTGCCGCTCACCCCAAGAGTCCGTTCCGGTTCGGTGTACGTCCGCGTCATGCCGCCTCCTATGTGTGCGTGACCGCGATCCCGCGGCGGGCCGCCGCAGCGGTGAGTCGGGCCATCAGCTCATCGTCAGGCGGCGTCAGCTCCGCGGCCTGACACGCCATCCCCAGCGCCGCGTACTTCGCCCCGGCCATCATGTGGAACCGCAGGAGCTCGTAGGTGACAAGCGACCGCAGCCCGGCCGCGAAGCCGGCGATCGCGTCAATCGACTCGACCGTGTCATTCACGCCGGGAACGATCGGGGTGCGGATGATGAGCGGCGTGCCGTTCTCGCTGACCCGGCGCGCGTTCTCGAGGATGCGCTCGTTCGAGACCCCGGTCGCCTTGCGATGAGCCTCGGTGTGCATCGTCTTGATGTCCATCATCACGAGATCGGTCTCCGGCAGCACCGTGAGCAGATGGTCCCACGCGACGTGACCGGCGGTCTCAATCGCCGTGTGCACGCCCGCCTCACGGCATGCCGCGAGTACGGCGCGGGTGAAACGAGGCTGCTGCAGCGGCTCTCCGCCTGAGATCGTGACGCCGCCGCCTGAGGTCTCGTAGAACGCCGTGTCGCGGAGCACCACCTCGACTATCTCGTCGGCACTCTTCACCTCTCCGGCCATCAGGAGCGCGCGCGCGTAGCAGGTCTCCACGCAGAGGCCGCAGCCGGTACACCGCGAGCGATCGAAGCGGTGAATGCCGTCGTGTATCGCGTGCGCGGCCTCCGGGCAGGCGTCCACGCAGGCGCCGCACCCAATGCAGCGGTCCGGGAAGTACTGCAGCTGCGGTCGCGGCTCGAGGGCCTCCGGGTTGTGGCACCAGAAGCAGCGAAGCGGGCACCCCTTGACGAAAACGGTCGTGCGGATGCCGGGGCCGTCGTGGATCGAGAAGCGCTGGATGTCCGTGACGACGCCGGTGACGGCGTTTCGGGTCTCAGCCACCTGCGATGATCCGATCGACGATGGGCTGGCGATACTCGCGCGAGAGCGAGTTGAAATAGGCGCTGTATCCGGTGACTCTGATCATGAGGTCAGGATGTGTCGCCGGGTCTTCGTGCGCTTCGATCACGTGCTCCTTCTTCACGATGTTCATGTTGATCAGCGTCCCGCCCTGGCGGTTGTGCGCCAAGATGAAGTCGGCCACTGCGTCGGTCCCGCCCATGCCGTTCATGAGCCCGGTGTCGATCTCCACCTGGAGCGGCGTCGTATTGCCCCAGCGCGACTGCGTCGAGGCGACCGCGTTCGCCTTCGCCGTGAGCGCCACTCCGCCTCCCGGGACGAACCCGGGGTCCGGGTCCGCGCTGTGCGACACGGGCTCTCCGGCGCGCCGGCCGTTGGGCGTGGCGCCGAGCAGCCGGCCGAAGGTGGAGGTGGCCCCGTGCGAGAAGAGACCAGGCATGCAGGTCCAGTGCCCGCGCTCGGTCGGGGTGTCGCGCACGAGGTTCGTCCAGAGACGGGCGATCCGTCGTGCCCACTCGTCCGCGCGAGAGCCGCCGGAGCCGTAGCGGGGAACCGTCGCGAGCATGAGCCGTACCGGTTCGGCGCCCCCGAAGTCGTGTTCCAGATGCCGACGCAGCTCCGCGAGCGAGAGCCTCTTCTCCTCGGTCACGCGCTGTTCTATTGCTGCGAACGAATCGGCGGTCGTCGCGAGCCCGATCCCGTCGAAGGCGAGGTCGATGATGTCGAGCCCACCGGCCGACGCGTCGAGTCCGCGCTCGATCGGCCCGTGGCAGAAGAGATTGAGCACGATCTCCGGGTAGTTGTCCGCCTGGCGCTCCATGTGGATGTCCTTGCCCGCCTTGACGGTGGCGACCGCGACCCCAAGGTGATGCACGTAGCGTTGCCACAGGGCGTCCATGTTCGCCGCGGCGTCGTTCGCTGCAGCGTCGGCTGCGTCGTTCGCCGCGAGCAGGTCGTCGATCGCGAGCAGGAGCGGCGTCGCGAGGCAGAGGCGGGTTCCGTCCTGCGACCCGTATTCGATCCCCGGAAGCGCGGTCCAGTTGCACCCGACCTTCGCGCGCATGCGGGCGAGTCCCGCCGGGTAGCCGTTACGCATGAAGCCCTCGTCGAGTCCTCCGGAGAGCGCGAAGTCGACGCCGGTTCCGTCGGCGGCCATGTACTCGAGCGCCTTTCGGAGGAGCGATCGGTCCATGCCGTCGTGGACCCGGAGCGCCACGTTTACCGGGATTCTGATCCGGTGCATCGCCTCGAGCACGAGAAACGACATCGGACTCGTGAGGTCGCGGCCGTCGGGCCCCTGTCCGCCTATCTGCGAGTAGTGCGAATCGTTGAAGAAGAGGCTCGCGAGCTGCCAGATGATCGACTCGTCGGTCTCCCGGCCGGAGCCGGTATCCGCCTCGTACCAGGGGCGCAGGAGCTCGTCGATCTGCCCGAGCGCTCCGCCGAGCGCCCACATCCGATCGATGCACTGGAACCATCCGAGGAACTGAACCGCCTCCCGGAAGGTGCGCGGCGCACCATGAACGAGGTGCTCGTTGATCTCCGCTATCGTCTCCAGGTTCTCGCGCGTCGCCCGATCGTCTTCCAGACGCGCCATCGCGCGTGCATGGGTGACATGGCGCCGGATCCACTCCTGCATACCGAGTATCAGGTTCTCCTCGCCGTCGTAGAAGGTCGTGTCAGCGTCTCCCTCCGCCGGAGAGTTCAGCTTGCGGTACCGGCGCACCTTTTCGAGCAGGCCTCCCCATCCAAGACTCAACCCGATCGTCATGTCGGGACCGAAGTGGTTCGGATGTCCTATCCCCGGCGAGTACGTGTTGTACGCGAGGAGTGTCTCGTAGAGATGGGTCGGGCGGTCCTCAGGCCTCC
This sequence comes from Spirochaetales bacterium, assembly GCA_007130265.1. Classification (GTDB taxonomy): domain Bacteria; phylum Spirochaetota; class Spirochaetia; order DSM-27196; family SLST01; genus SLST01. Next base: position 20,417 of record SLST01000615.1, on the reverse strand, counting down.
AGTTCTTCGGGTACCCGTCGAGCGTGCGCGTGCCGCCGCTCTTCGGCGAGTCGGGCGCTCCCATCCCGCCGTCGAGCCCGAAGCCGGCCACACCCGGGATGCCCTTGTAGACCCACGCTCCGGCGATCGCGCTCTGCGGATGGACGTAGACCGGATGGGCCTCGAGCCAGCGACGGAAACTCTCGCCTATGTCCTTCATGCCCCAGCAGCCGCCCGACGGGTGCGACGAGACGGGTTCGAACGGAACAGGCTCGGTCCAGGGTATGTAGCCGTGGTCGTCGACGTCGAAGGAACCGTAGCGGGCGATCTTCTCGTCGGTGTGCTCGAGCTTCGTCGTGTGGAGCGCCCTGATTCGGGTCTCGTAGAGGTCCGTTCTGTCCATCATCGCGTCTCCAGTATAGCGGCTGCCGCGCCGGTGTGCAGCGGCTACCGTATGAGCTCAGGCAGTTGTCCCTTGCCGGAACGGATATGCCGCCGCATCGCCCGTTCGGCCGCATCGGGGTCTTCGGTTGTCAGCTCCTGGAGGAGCTCCTGGTGAAGCAATCGCCCCTGCTCTCCGGCCCGCGGGTAGAGCCGGTTGATCCCGTAGAACATATTGAGGTGGATGCACCGTTTGTACTCGTCGGAGAGTATCCTGCACTCGGCGAGCGCGACGAGAGCCGAATGGAACTCGAGCTCTTCGTTCCAGTGACGCGGATCGGCGGTGGCGTCGGTGTCGAGTGCGCGCGCGAGCGGCAGTAGCTCTTCGGTCGCCTCCGCGACTCTTCTGCCGCAATAGAGCCTCGCGGCCTCACACTCGAGCGCCTCGCGTATCACGATCATCCCGATGATGTCCTTCTGTCCTACCGGGCGAACCTGGGTTCCCTTGCGCGCGATGGACTCGAGGAACCCTTCCGACTCGAGCTGCACCATCGCTTCGAGCACCGGAGCGACGCTCACCCCGAGTTCCTCGGCGACCGCGCGTCGGTGCAGGATCTGCCCCGGGATCAACTCGCTGTTCAGGAGTTTCGTGAGCAGCGACTCGTACACGAACCGCTTGAGCGACTGGCCGTCGCGGGGACGAACCGAGCCGGACTTCGCCGTATTGGTTTCGTTCATCATGTCTATGATATATCATGTGGACTGATCAGGTCAGGTCGGGATGTCGCTGGCCCGAACCACCGGCCCGAGTTGACCGGCACGATGCCCGGGTATACGATGTGATGCATCACGATTGATGGAGTGCGCCCCGCGATGAGTACCCGCATATGAGTGCCCACACAACCGAACGATTGACATCACTCCTCGACCGCCTGGAGTCCGACCTCGACCCGCGTGACGAGAAGGCGATCGAGACCCGGTACCGGCGCGCGCTTGCCTGGGAGACGGTCGACCGTCTCCCGGTAGTCGTCTCGTGCCCGCAGCCTCCGTCGGGAGACTTCGAGCCGTACCCCCACTCGGAGGCGGTGCGCGACCCGGAGAAGATGCTCTTCAACGAGCTCGTCTCAGCCTGGGGCACGAGCGTGGTTCGTCGCGTCACGACCGGCGACGACCTGCCGGTGACCATCCGCGCGAACACAGGGACCGTGCTCGTCGCCTCGTGCTTTGGGGCCACCGTCGAGCAACCCGGCGACGATCCGCCCTGGGCGCGCCCTCTGGCATCGCGCGAAGCCTTCGTGAAGGCGATCGATCGCGGCGAATCCCCGGACTCTGATACTGTCCAGCGCGCCGAAGAGTTCATGCGGTTCTACCGCGAACGGCTCTCGGCCTACGAGAAGCTGTCGCGGCTCGTGAAGATCACCGTGCCGGACCTGCAGGGTCCGCTCGACAACGCGGCGATGCTCCGCGGAAGCGATCTGTTCATGGACGCCGCGCTCGACCCGCCGCTCTTCGCCGCGGCGCTCGAACGCATGACCCGGGCACAGCTTGATCTCGTCCAACGGTTCCGCCCGCTCACCCTGAACGAGCCGGACGGGTTCGTGCACCAGCACGGCGTCCTCGTCCGCGGCAATCTCCTGATCCGCAACGACTCCGCCGTGATGGTTTCGCCGCGGATGTACGCCGAGCAGATCGCTCCCTACGACGAGCGGGTGATGCGGGCCGTCGGCGGCGGAGGTCTGCACTCCTGCGGTTCGATCGACCACGTGTTCGAGCAGTACCTCGAGCACCCGTCGGTCCTCTCCATAGACTACGGACAATCGACGATGAACGACGTCGACGCTCACTACCGCCTGGCGAGCGCGCGGCGCGTCGCGCTCCTTCGGGTCGAAGCGACGCGCGAGGAGCTCGTCAGCGGCTCAATACTGACGCGGTTTCCAACAGGGATCGCCCTCCTCTACAACGCCGCGTCGATTGAGGACGCGGCAGAGGTGATGCGGGCGTATGGGAGGTTGGGTGATGGTTGATCCGGACATGGCATACAAGGGCGACGTTACCGATGTCAGAGCTATCCGTGTTCTCGAGCGCGGTACGAGTTTCAACAGGCTATGGCAGCCGTTCATAGCCGTCTGGGAGGATCACCACCTCGTCGTGACTTACGGCAGGCACCTCCGCGGAAAGGTCGACATGGGCGACGTTCTTGCGGTCGTGAGTCGGGATGACGGTCGTACGTGGTCGGAGCCTGCACTCGTCTTCGACCACCGGGAGCCGGTCGGAAGGTGCAGATATGCGTATGCCAATTCGGTGCTCTACCATCCTCCGGATCAGCGGATCATCTGGTGCTACGCGATGCGGTGTCCGCACCACTACCGTGACAGTGAGGACAGCGAGCTGTGCGCTGCCTATTCGGTCGACGGAGGACTGAGTTGGCAGCAGATCGAACTTGCGGTCGACTATCATCAGCCGCTCATCACGTGCGCCGGGATCTACCGGTGTGAAGAAGAGGGCCGAGTCCGGTACCTGCTGCCGGTTCACCGGAACACGCTGCGGCACGACCCGGGAGGGGACCAGCGGCAGCTCGTGCTCGAGAGCACGAGCCTGATCGAGTGGAAACTTGCCGGGTACGTACCGCAGCCCGAAGCGAGGGGCGAGGACTCCGGCAGGATCTTCATGCATGAGGGGAACATCGATCACGGGGACCGGCCCGGAGAGCTGAAGATCGTCATGCGAACCTCGCTCTACGGAAGCCGCGGAGGAGCGCTCGAGCCGCCGTGCGCCTACTCCTCAACGAGTCCGGACGGCGGCAGGACCTGGGCGCCCGCTCGGCAGGAACCGTTCCTCTACAATGCAGTGTCCAAGGCATACTTCGGATGCGCCGGTGAGGACACCCATGTCTACGTGTACAGCACCGGACCTGCCGGAGAGCGGAAGGCGATGGCGTATGTCGTGAAACCTCCCTCGGGCGAATGGAGCGAGCCACGTCCGTTCTACGATGCAGAAGTGCCCAACTCGTACCCGACCTTGCTCGAGTATGAGCCCGGGCGATTCTACGCTGTCTGGGACAGCTCCAACGAGCCGGATGTGAAGCGGACCGTCATCCGGTTCGGCAGGTTCCAGCTCTCGTGAAGGAGATCTGCTCGCAGAAGGCTGCAGAGCCACCCGAAGATGACGGACTGACAGGTGACGAATGGCTGACCGTCGCGTCAGAGGTATACGGTCTGACGAGCCCGATGCTGAGCGAAGTCCGCGATCACCATAGCCGTCACTTCTTCCTCGGAGCCGAGGAGGGACGGTACGTGCTCAGTAGATCGCGCGTACAGCCGGATCGGATGGCGAAGAGCTACCAGTTCGATCTGATCCGTACACTGCGTTCGAACGGTTTTCGTCGTGCATCGCTGCCCGTGAGAACCAAGATCGGAAGCTACTGTCACCTCCGACGGAGCAGCTGGTGGGTACTAAAGCGATACACAGGCTGCGACTCCAGTGCATCGTCGAGCACTCCGGCGGCTGTGGCCGAGGCCGCACGGGTGCTTGCCGAGCTTCACCGGTGCGGAAGCGGCTTTCCGGAGCGGCTGTCGCAGGAGTCCGACCGGGATGATCTGGGGGCATATTATCTCCCCCTGATCAGATGGCCCGACTGGTCGGAGGACATTGCGAGTGGTTTCCACTGGCACGAGCTGGATGGCTCGAACTCTTCCTTCGTTCGGTCTCAGCTCGAGCTAGTCCAGAGAGAAACCGCCGATATCAGGTCCTGGTGTGCTGCGGCCTGCGCTCTGTCGATTACCCATCAGGACTACCGGCCCGCCAACTTGTGCTTTGCCGACGAAACAGTGCGGGAGGTTTGGGACTTCGACATGGCGGTTATCGATTGTTGTGTCTCCGACGTCGCTTTTGCTGCTCTGCAGTTCGGAGGGCGCGAATGTCTGTTCCCGGATGCCTCGCTCGAGCTGGCCGGCAGGTTCATCCGGGAATACATCGCTGCAAGCGGGATCATGGATCTCCAGCGCGAGTCGAAGATCCTCCGGTGGTTCTTCGCGGTAACAATACTTAGGCGCCTGCTACTCAACTACCACGCGGCTGAACGCATTGAGCTCTTGCGTCTCGTGTTGGATGCCGACTGGAGGCTCTGATGGTTGGTCTCACTCGTCGAGCTTTGTCCTACTGCGGATCCGGTCGGCAAAGGGTTCATCGGATTGTCGCTGGCCTGTTTCAGGTATACAATGGAGGCGATCGTACGGTGGAGTTGACTTGATGGTCGCAAGGCACGACGGACGATCCCGATGAAAGCCTCTCGTCCGCATCTTCCCCGATTCTATCGTCGTTTACTCATCGCGTTCCTCGTGACCGGACTGCTGCCCGTCCTGTTCCTGAGCAGCAGCTTCTACCTCCAGACACGAGTCCAGCGTCGGACGGAGGCGATCTCAGAGCATGAGCGTCACTTGAGGCTCGCGGTCGACGGGGCAGAGACGGCCATAATCCGAACGATGGATGCGTCTGCGTCCATGATCGTGAAGTCGGTCTTTGTACGATTTGAGGCCTATCCGGGACGTTCACGTTTGGAGGGTGCGCAGGGCGAGCTGACCGACGAGGATCTCGCTCTACTCTACGATTTCCTGAGTCTTCGGGACATGGTGATCAGCGAGCTCTCGTCGTTCCGCGCCGGCCACCCCCACGTACAGTCCATCTACTACGTTGACCTGCAGCGGCGTACCGTGTTGACCACGTCTCCTCATACTTACGTTTTGGAGGAGTTTCACGATACCTCCTGGCTGCCCGATTTTGCAGCCATGGAGTACTCTCCTGCCGTCCTTGACCCGCGCACCTTTGTCGATCAGGACGGACGGACGGCACAGACGATTTCGGTTCTCACGCGGCCGCTTCCTGCTGGGAGTCGTGGTGTGGGGCTAGTGGTCAACCTCAGCCCGGAGATCCTCGGCCTTGAGCGTCCCACCGGTTCGCCGGTTCTCGATCTCGGGACTCGACTCGTCGTCACGGACGGCGGGGACGTGATAGCCTCGTCGTCGGACCACGGGCTGCTGCCGATCGTGCGGCGTGTGCTCGACGGCGGCTCGTCAGGTCCGAACTCCCGGGAGTTGGACGGATATGTGATTGGCGTCCAGCGCTCGGAGACTCTGAGTTGGATTTTCGTGGGTATCGTACCGCAGGCCGATCTCTTTCGTGGGCTCGGGGCCATCCAGGCGATTATCTGGGTCTCCGTGATCCTCTCGTTACTCGTCGTAGCGGCGATCGTCGTCCTTTCCGTAGGAAAGGTGTACTCTCCGATCGCGCGGATCGTTACGATGCTCCGCGGTGATGGCCGCCGCTACGATCCTGCTGTTGATCCGATCACAGACGAGTTCGCGGCAATCGAGGGGCGCCTCAGCCTGACTCTACCTGCGTATAGGCATAAGGTTCTCCGGGACGTCGTGACTGGCAATCGGGAAGCTGATGAGAGCGCCGAGGGCGTGTTCTCGGAGTGTGGTTTGGGCACCAGCGCGTGGCCGCTCGTCGTCATAGTGCTCGCAGTCCCGGAGCTGATCAGCAGAGTACTGGATCCGCGGCTGCAGATGGTCCAGATCGCGAGGTTCCGCGCTCTCGCACGAAGGGAGCTGGCACGGGGAGCCCGGGGCATCCTGGTCGAAGTCGAAGCCACCCGAATTGCGCTGATCCTCTCGGTGAACGATGAGCGTACAGATCTCCTCACTCCAAGGCTGATCGCATTCACCCGCGTGTTTGAGGAGGCGACTGCGTGTCGCTGCCTCGTCGGTGTCGGTGCTCCCGCGGCGTCCGTCGACGATATCCACGTTGCATACGAACAGGCGTGTGAGGCGGTTCAGTATACCGGTCCCATGCTCGACGTGAGTGTCGTGCGGTACGAGGACATCGTCGCCACCACGGGCAACAGCGCTACCTACCCTACCGAGCTCGAGGCGCAGATCGCTGTGCAGATCGCCGCAGGCAGGTCGGGAGAGGCCGCGCGTGCGGTAAGGCATTTCGTAGAGACCGTCAAAGCGTCCCGGCCGGCCATGCGGCGGTTGCAGTTTCAGCACCTGTTTCTGCGGCTCTACCGGATGCTCGTAGATCTGGCGGTCAACGCGGGTGGACACGTGATCGAGCGGATTTCGGACTCTACCGACGTGGAAACCGTACTCTGCGACTACCACGAAGAGCGCCTTGCTCAGTGGTTCTCCGATCTGGCCTCCCGGCTAGCGACGGCGATCGGAGAGAGCGCCTGTGCTGCCCCCGACCACACATTGACGAAGCAGGTGACCGAGTACCTGCAGGAGTCGTACCGTAGCGCGAGTCTGGTGGGTGTCGCGGACCGATTCGACGTGAGCGCTTCCTATCTCAGCAGGGTGTTCCGTGAGAATACGGGAGTTACCTTTGTGGACTATCTCACCGGTATCCGGATCGAGAAGGCATGTGCGCTGCTCCTGGAGAGCGAAAAGGGGCTGCAGAAGATTGCGAACGAGGTGGGATACAGCAACAGCAACTACCTTATTCGAGTCTTCCGCAAGCGACACGGCATGACTCCGGGGGAGTACCGTCTCGTGGCGGGGGCGGTGGCTTCGCGTCGCACCATGCCTTCCGGATCGGTTGTCGGTTCACCCGCCGCTGATGCGGTGTGGCGGTGACACATTTCGCTGGTCCGATGCTCTTCTTTTGACTACCGTGCCGAAGTGCATGAAGTCATCATGCGATGCCGGTAGTTTATCATTTCGTTCTCGCCGGAACCGACCTACGATGACTCATCGTGTACACCATCCACTCACGATCACAGGAGGAAACGATGAGGACGAGACGATTCGCTCAGTTCGCTGTTGCGGTTGCGCTGACGCTGCTGCTGACAGCGTCTCTCTGGGCCGCCGGGACGCAGCAAGCGACGGCTGCCGAAGAAGTGCCGGAGGTTCATATCTGGCCGACCATGTCGATTACTGACCCGAACGGCAGCAACCCCGAGCGCATGCGCGCGGTTCAGGAGTACATCCGCAGCCAGGTGGGGGTATGGCCCGTGGGGTACAGCGAGCCTCATGGTCCGGAGTTCGCCACGAAGATGAACCTACGTCTTGCCTCTCGGACTCAGCGGCTGGACATCTTCTCGGGCGGCTGGCCGCAGTACAAGGAGACTGCTCTGCCGCTGAACGATTTGCTGGAGAACTATGGGCCGAACGTGCTCGCCGCCTTCTCCTCAGAGCAATGGGCAGGCGTCACTGACGCCGATGGGACTATTTGGGGCGTTCCGCGGCTGGGACTGATGGGTCACACGCACTTCACATGGTTTAACGAGGCGATGTTTGACGATGCCGGACTTGATCTTCCTGATACCTGGGACGAGATGGTCCGGGCTTTCGAGGTAATCAAAGCTGCAGACCCGAACGCCATCATGCTGACGGGGAGTGTCAACGACCTGAGAAGATCATGGGCGGGTGCGTTCACCGAGTACGGCTACTCCAGGTGGCTCGATCGGGACGGGACCCTACAGCCTCCGGAGTTCCAGCCCGGCTACCGTGACTTTGTGGCGACAATGGCAGACTGGTACCGACGCGGCTGGCTGTTCCGCGAGAACTTCGTGGCGCACGATCGCAATGAAGTGTTCAGAGCCGGAAACGTCGCGATCTACAGTGGATGGTACTCAGGTATTACCATCCATCTGAACCGTATCCTTGTCAGTGGCGCGTTACCGGGTGTCGACTACTCGTTTACGGAAGGCTTTTCGAGCGACAAGGGGCTTGTTATGACAAACAACGCGTCGCCGGACGCTGCGATCATGATCTCGCGGCGGAGCGAGAATCCTGAGGCGGCGATGCGTCTGATGAACTGGCAGTTCGATCCGGAACACCCCGAGAATGTCGTAACCGCCGTCTACGGGATTCAAGGAGAGGACTGGGAATGGGCTGATCCGAACGAGAAGTATTTCGTGCGGCGCCTCCGAACCGATCCTGGCACGATATACGCCGGGGAGCTGATGGTTGCGACAGGCCTTGCAACTGACGTGCTCTATGCACCCGATGATCCGGAGCTCCGGCGACACTACGTCCACATTCGGGACTACGTGTTCGATCTTTCCAACGGCAAGACTCCTGTCGATTTCGATGTAACCTACGATATGAGTCGAATCAGGAACGCTGTGGAGTCCTTCGACGACATCCAGCGCATGATCGACGAGGAGACGGTCAAGTTCATCACCGGTGCGCGGCCAATGGCGCAGTGGAGCCAGTTCCTGGACGAACTCCGCAGGATCGGCATCGACCAGCTATACGAGGAGTACACGAGCGATTATCGTGCTGCGAAGGGTCTGTAGGCCACAGTCGTAGGACGTCCCAGTTCTTTCGCGCCCCGGCGAGGGGCGCGGATCGCTGGACAACGGAACGTCATAAGGAGTCGGAGTCATCGCCAATCGGAGCCGCACATGAGTCTTCCCGACATCAACACAGAAACGACCACACTCAGCGTGCGACGCACGCCCCTGTGGCGCAACGTACTCAACTACCGCTTCTACTACTATCTCGCACTGCCGGCGTTAGTCGCCTTCTTCATCTTCTCGTACGTACCAATGTTCGGGATTATCGTCGCGTTCAAGGACGTCAGCCCGTTCTCCACGGTGGAGGACATCCTTTTCTCGCCGTTCGTCGGTTTCAGATGGTTCCTGAGGTTTTTCCGGTCTCACTATTTCTTCCAGATCATGCGCAATACGATCTGGATCAGCTTTCTCCAGCTCGCCTGGGGGTTTCCGGCACCCATCATACTTGCGTTGTTGATCAACGAAGTGCGCTCCCGGGCGTTCAAGCGGGTGGTTCAGACCATCAGTTACCTGCCGCACTTTCTGTCAATGGTCGTGGTCGCTGGGCTCGTGATGAGCCTACTTACTACTCAGGGGGGGCTCGTCAACCAGCTCCTCATGGCCCTGGGCCGTGAGCCGCGGATGTTCCTAGGTGATCCCAGGGCGTTCCGATCGGTTCTGGTCGTGACGCATCTGTGGCAGACTGTAGGATGGGGAAGCATACTCTATCTTGCGGCGATTGCCAGTATAGATCAGGAACAGTACGAGGCAGCGTACATCGATGGAGCCGGTCGCTTTGCCCAGACGTTGCACATCACACTACCGGGCATGGCGAACGTCGTAGTCATCCTGTTCATCTTCGCGGTAGGCAATCTTCTGAACGCCGGTTTTGAGCGAATTCTGCTTCTCTACTCACCGAGCGTCTACGAGGTTGCCGACATCATCGACACCTACGTGTACCGTACCGGACTCATCGGGATGCAGTACTCCTTCGCTGCGGCGGTCGGATTGTTCAAGAGCGTTATCGCGGCGACGCTCCTGATCGGTACAAACATGCTCGCCAAGCGTTTCGACTATACAGGGATCTGGTAGGAGGGCCTCGTGCAGCTGACCAGGGGTGAGCGAGCGTTCGCCATCTTCAACTACATTTTCCTCTTGATCCTGGCCACCGTATTCGTGCTCCCGCTGCTTTCGGTACTCGCGTCTTCGCTCGTGGGCCAAGAAGAGTGGGCGCGTCGCGGAGCACATATTCTGGTACCGGAGCAGGTAGACCTCACATCGTACCGTCTCCTGCTGCGGCCGGGATCGCTGTTTTTCAGCGGCTTCATGATCAGCGTTGCGAGGGTGGTGGTGGGCACGTCGCTCAATCTCGCGTTCACTACCACGCTTGCGTACGTCCTGTCCAAGAGACAGATTCCGGGTCGGGCCGCAATCACGCTCTTCGTATTCATCACCATGGTGTTCAATGGCGGGCTGATTCCCCAGTATATCCTTGTCGATTCGCTCAGGCTGACCGACACTTTCTGGGCCATGATCCTCCCCGTACTCGTGAATCCGTGGTTCATGTTCATCATGCGTAACTTCTTCATGGGGATACCGGAGAGTCTCGAAGAGGCGGCGATCATGGACGGTGCGCAGCCGGCTCAACGGTTGCTGCGGATCATTCTGCCGCTCTCGTTGCCGTCGATCGCCACAATTGGCATGTTCTACGCCGTCTTCCACTGGAACGAATGGTTCCAGGCGTTCATCTACATCAACGATGCGCGCAGTCTTCCGCTGCAGGTAGTGCTGCGCCAGATACTGGTCTCCGCGATGGTCGAGGACACGGATATCGTCTCAATAGACCGGATGCCGCCGACGGAGACGATCCGCAGTACCATGATTGTACTCACGGTGACTCCCATTCTCTGCGTGTACCCCTTCATCCAGAAGTACTTCGTGAAGGGTGCGCTGATCGGATCGGTGAAAGGGTAGATTTATGACCCCAGACCTGGGCGGGACTACAGCACCGCTAGGCCATGCATGTTTCGTGGAACCTCCGGCTATCTTCGTGCGCCACACGGCGCAGAGGCAGTTCATAGGGCCCGGGACGATCATGCTCCCGTGCGGCGACATCCTCATGGCTGCTCCCTGGGGTCGACCGCCCACCAACATCGAAGAACTCGAGGCAACCGCTCCGGTTCCGCGTCTCTGTCGCAGCCGTGATAACGGACGAACGTGGGACGATGACGGCCTAATGACCATGCAGTGGTCGGTGGGCGGGATGATCAGCGATGGAGGCATCAGCTTCCTACGACTTCTGGATGATCGGCTGATGTTCACAGCGCACCGCCACGTTCGCGGACTTCACGGCGGCGGCCTGCCGGTCGTGAGCTACTCCGGTGATGACGGAGTTAGCTGGTCTGACGCGGCGGTGACCGGAACCAGTGAGGGCGTCTGGTACATCATGAATGAGCGCACCATCCAGACTACGAGCGGACGAATCATCGTTCCTGCCTCGCATATGCCTCGCGGTACCGGCTCATTCGAGGGGGATCGCAATATCGGCCTCTGCCTGTACAGCGACGACGGCGGCCAAAGCTGGCGCCAGTCACGACGTGCGGCGATGCTTGACGACGCACGCGGCATGGCTGAGCCGTGCGTTGCCCGGATGGCCGACGGTCTTCTTATGCTTGCTCGGACGGGCAGCGGGTGGCTTTACCAGAGCCGCTCCGTCGACGAAGGGGAGACCTGGAGCGATCCGAGTCCGACCTCGCTGAGGAGCCCGTGCGCGCCGCTCACCCTCAAGACCCTGCCCGACAAACGGCTCATCGTCTTCTACAACCACGCCCAACCGTTGCGCCCAGGCGCGTTCTTCCCGCGCACGCCCCTGTGCTACTCAGTATCCGGCGATGGGGGTGAGCACTGGGACCCGCCGGTGATCATCGACGACACGGGAGCGGAGGCGCGTGATCGGCAGTGCATCTATCCCGCCGCCTGCTGGACGCCAGAGGGCATGCTCCTGCTCTGGTCCGTGCACGCCGCAGACCCAAGCGGCGGCTTCGGCGACATCGGGCCGGAGCTCCGCCGTGCAGGCGGCGGTAAGCGTGCAATCGTCGCATATCCCAGTTGACTGATCGGCCGGAGTGCCGGAGGAGATAAAACGTGATCGACAAACACACCATCAGCCGCGATGACGCCATCTATGAGGCGTGGCCCGACGTCGCGAGACTTCCTGACGGACGCCTCGTGTGCGTTTTCTCCGAGTGCACGCACCACCGCGACCGTTCGTACACGCGGATCATGCTTACCGACTCGAGCGACCGAGGCCGCACCTGGTCGCCCAAGCGGCCGCTTACCGAAGGCACCCAGGGCCTGCCATGGTGGAACTGCGCTCGGATCACGCTGCTGAAGGACGGAAGGCTCGCGGTGCTTGTCGACAAGGTCCATGAACGAGGTGAAGCGGGAGGCCGCAACTACCTCTTTTTCAGCGATGACAACGGACGGACCTGGGGCGAGCCTGTTGAAACGCCCGCGGTGGGGATCGTGCCGGACAAGCTGCTCGAGCTCGACTCCGGACGCTGGATCCTGTCGTGCCACGACCGTGACGAAAGCTTCGGCTACCTCGTCCAACGGCTCTGGTACTCGGACGACCGGGGAGCTACCTGGACCGGCGCGGTTGATGTGGGACGCAAGGAGGGGCTCAATCTGTGCGAAGTGTCCATTCTGCCTGTGGGCGATGCGCTCGTAGCGTTCATGCGCGAGAACTCGGGGCAGGGGTGGGATTGCTTCAAGAGCATCTCGCACGACGCGGGCGAATCGTGGGGCGAGGTGGTCGCCTTTCCGCTTCCCGGTTGCCATCGGCCCGTGGCCGGACGCCTGCTCGACGGCCGCATTCTGATCACCCACCGGTTCATGCAGGGCGGCAGGGGATGGGTGGGATGGTGGACGCAGAACTTCTTCGCGGGGCTCACCGACGACGAGTCGGCGCTTGCAGCCGCTCGCAACGATGCGCACACGCGAATTCTGCCGGTCGATTTCGACCGGTCGCCGGAATCGGATACCGGCTATTCCGGCTGGGTGCAGTTCGACGACGGCGAGATCTACATCGTGAACTACATCGTGGACGATGCGCCGAACGGACAGATCCGGGGATACTCGCTGAGACCGGAGGATTTTCTGCTGGCGTGACGGCAGCGGGACGGATTGTCGTGTCCGGGCCGCTCGCGGTGGATTCGCTATAGTCCGATCACCCGCGCCCGGTGCTCCGGGTAATACCTGAAGTCGGTCCACGAGACGTCGGGTGGGATCGAGTGATCGGCGCGCGGTATGTACCGACCGGTTTCGAAGGCCGGCCAGACGCGGTAAATCGCGGCACGGCCCCTGGCCAGCATGCGCCTGTCGGTACCGCCGCGAACGAAGAAGCCGTACAGATGGCCGCTGCCCAGTGTGATCGGCTCGCCGCGTTCTTGCGACAGCCCAGCTATGGCGGGCTCGCGCCGTCCGCAGGTGAAACGACCATGTGCTTCCGCAGCGGCGGCACAACGCGCTTCCAGTCCGTGCGACTACTAACCGGGAAGCAGACGTACGGGCCGATATCGCGCCTACCGCTTCGGCGACTGTGTCTGCATCGCACCGCATGCATGGACCGTGGCCCTGTGGGACGTACGCCACGCGTTTCTGGGGATCGTCTTCCATCCGACGTACGTCAGGTATCTCCACGCAATCTGTGACGGCACGGGCGCGGCTCCTGTGCCGCGCTGCTGCGGTTCTTCCTCGTGCATCTGGTGGCGGACGGCGGTGAACCTTTGACTACAAGCAAGAGTCGTCGCACCTGCCCTAGCTGCGGATGGATCGCGCAGCCGCCATACTCCGAGACGAGAGCCTGACCGTGAACGAGGTCGCGTATCACTGTGAGTACCGTGACGTCTCTTACTTCATACGGAGCTTCCGGTCCTACCACGGGACAAACCCGGACACTGGAGGCTCCAGTGCGCGGTCCCGTAGCGCCGGATCGCCGCGAGGACCCGCGCCGCCCCGGAGATCGCGACGGCTACGAGAGCAGGTCCCGCAGGAGCCTCCGGCCCGTTTCAACGGATCCGGCAGCGTGCAGCATGAAACCGCCGCCGTTACTGATCGACTCCAGCCAGCGGGCCGTCAGGTTGGCCTCGTCGTGTACCGTGCTGCCATCAGGCAGCACGAAGGACTGCAACACTGCTCGTCCGCCGAGCGCCGCCTTCTGCGCGCACAGATCGTCCGTCGTCTTGGAGAACCCGCGGACGAAACTGGTCTCGAGGCCCGCGAGTCCCGGCAACTGGGCGAGCGACTCACCCCACTGGAGCGTGGGACCGCACGTATGAAGGAATATCGGGCCGAGCTCCCGCGCCATGAGATCCCATGAGCTGCCGACGACTTCGAGGTACGTTCGGGGGCTCAGAACCGACAGGTAGTCATCGACCATCAGTCCGCAAACCCACTCTGGCTGCGCCCCGCGCTGTCGCGGGCGCGTCAGCGCCTGATCGCCCACTGCATACCAGAGGGACTTGGTGATCGCGATGATGATCCGGGTCAGATGCTCGGACAAGCTCCTGATGCGGTCCGGTTCGGTGAGACAGGCCACGAGATACTCCTCCTGGTCCATCAGCCGAACCGCGTTGGTCGTAGGCCCCTGCATCTGCGGGTAGGCCAGCGGTACACAGCCGCGGGTCGCCTCTACGAGAAACCGGCAGGTCTCGAGCAAGTTGCGGCATGGCTCGGCCGTCGCAGGGTCGGGCATGCCGAGGACGGGCAGATCCCTCGCGAGGTCCGACAGCAGGTACGATCGTGGTAGCACGCACCCGTCGACGACTTCCACTTCGGCCCCAAGCATCCGGGGGATCAGATCCGACGTTCCGTACCCTGGGCTGAGCGTGGGCAGGTAGTCCGACTCGGGCAGGAGCTCGAGGTTGGCAATGATGCCGCTCAGCTGAGTCGCCAGGAGTCGGTGGCGATCCGTGGCAGCCCACGCGGGTGGCCCGACATCGAGCGCCGTGTCAAGATCTGTCGGAGTATACTGGACGAAGGGTCGGTCTGGCGTGCGGGACCGGAAGATCGCCTCCGTCCGTGCCTGGGTCTCCGCGATGCGCAGTGCGTGGCGGTCCAGTGCATCCGAGAAGACGGCCACGGCTTCGGCCAACGATCCTGCACCGACGAATCGGTCAAGGAAGCGGTCGAGCCTCGCGCGCTCCGGCGCCGCGGCGCAAGCCATGCCGGCCATCACAGCTCCTCCGGGCGGAAGTGGAGACCGACGATATGGCTCGTTCCGGCTTCGTCGCCCAGATTCGTGTAGTCCACCCACATGATGCGTCCGTCGTCCAGAAGTACCCACGAGCTGTATCCGTGGTCCGGCGCCGCATGGCTCGGGTCGTTGGCATGCATCTGGATAAGACGGTCCCGCTGATACTGGTCGGGAAAGGTGCGGCGTGAGGCGTCCCACTCCCACACGACGTCCGGGAGGGTCGGATTCTGCACCCGGTACCGAACCGACTTCCAGTAGCTCTTTCCCACCCCTCCAATCTGGCCGAAGGTCGTCCGTCTCAGGGGATCCGCACCGTGAAACTCCGAAGGGATACTCTGGTCACGAAACACGCATCCGCAACAGACCAGCCGGCCATCCACGAGCAGCTCGAATAGTCCGGCGTGGTGTCGCATCGTCACGGTGCGGAACCGGCTCAGGTCCACCGGGCGAGAGCGATCGGGCCGACCGAACGACGTTCCGGCTCGGCCCGAAGAGAGGTAGACGACGCTCGGCCCCCCGTGCTGGCCGTGCGTGCCCATCGACATGATGGCGACTGGTTCGTCGACGGGTCCCTCGACCCGGACGACCGCCTCGAAAGTGAACGAGCTCCGTGCAGACTCCGGAGGCAGCATCGAGTACCTGCATCCGTCGCTTCGCGCATGGTCGATGACCAGTGAGCCTTCGGTGACTGTGACATCGTGGGATCCCCGGGGCCCTCCCACAGACCAGCTCCCGGCCGATTCATGGAGATCCCCACACCAGCCGTAGGTACCTACGCCGCCGCTCACATGACGGCCGGTCACGAGCACCCTTCCGTCAGATAGCTGTTTTGCATATGGGCGATGAAGCGCGAACGGCAGGGTCTGCGGCTCTGACCAGGTGTGGCCGCAGTCGTTCGAGAATGCAACGAAGCACGGTATCCCCGCGGAGTGGTTCTCCCGCATGACACAGGCCAACTGGCGGCCTTCGTCGAGCAACACCAGCGCACCCTCGCAGAGACGGTGGTATCCGTCGTGGGCAATCGTGGCGCGTTCGGTCCAGCTCTGTCCGCCGTCCGTGGATACCGACAGGATCTCTGCGAACTCCTGGCTCGTGCGTCTCATGACGTGCGACGCCACCCCGAGTGACCCGTCCGGCAGGTCGATTATCCGATCAGGCTCGAACCCCATGATACCGGTGACCTGGTGGGCAGACCATGAGTCGCCATCGTCGGAGCTCCACCACGCCCAGTTTCCACTCCACTGATCCTCGTGGAAGTGTCCGTAGTCGTCGTGGTCGCAGATCACGACCAGCCTTCCGTCGCGCAGACGGCTGAGCCGCGGTGTCACCAGTCGCTCGTCATCCGGCTGGCGCGCGGCTGCTACCTCACAGTGTTTCTGCCAGCTGAGCCCGCCGTCGTCACTCTTGAGAAGCGTCAGTATTTCGCTCTCCTGGGCCCAGTGACCGTCGGTGTCCGAGTAGATCAGTAGTAGCCGCCCGGACGGCAGGCTCACGATGTCCGGATTCTTCGTGAACCGTTTCGGGCTCCGCCATACCGTGAAGATTCGATCGATGAACGAACGTGGATGAACGTGCATTTCCCTGCCTCCATACGCACACGTGCGGGAACCGACTTGGGTGTCGACGCCCGCGCCGTCTCGCACCGTTCCGGTGATTGTACCGGCCGCAAAGGCGCGCCGGTACCGTCAATCTGTGACATTCGCGGTACCAATGTTGCATCACGGGTCTCGTGGGACCCTGTGACGGTTGATGCACCGATCACGTACTTCCGGCGCCCCGAATCCTGCGGCTCCATCAGGGTAACCTGCCCGCTACCATGACCGGTTCCGCATCATCCAGCTCGGTATCACCGCGCCTCCATCTTCACCCCCGCCTCCACCCACGTGCGGTCGAACGCGGCGAGCATGCAGTATTTGTCGTCTGCCATCCGCGTTACCTGTCCGCACTCGTAGAGGCAGAGGATCGTGCCGTCGGGGAGCATCGCGAGGTCGCTGTACCCTGAAGGGCCCTCTTCGATGACACGGTTTACCGACCAGGTCGCGCAGTCGTCAGTGCTGAGCTTTGCGGAGAGGCGCTTGCGGTCGCAGTTGACCTTGCTGCCCCACGCCATATCGTGCTCGAGGTTGTCCGGTGCGGCGAACAGGACGCTTCCGGCCTGGTCGAGCCTGAGGATGCTCGCCATACAGACGGTCTCGACGAGATCGTCATCGAACCGTGGGCTCGTCCATCCTGTCGCACCGTCGTCGCTGATGGAGACCAGGCGTCGGTGCGGCGAGCTCTCGCTGCGCATATTGAAGAGGATTCGACCGTCCGAGAGCTCGAGTGCGAGGGTCTCACTCGGGTTGATGATGCCGGCGCTCGAGGTGCGGTACGAGACATTCTGATGGTCGCGGGCGACGACGTCGGTGGCCTTCCACGTCGCGCCGCCGTCGTCGGAGTAGATGCCGCCGACGTTGGAGGGCCGGTGCCCCAAGTGGTTCGCCCCGAACTCCGAGCCTGAGCCGTCTGACATCCAGAGCGGAACGATCAGCCGGCTCTTCCTTGTCTTGATGGCATGGCCGGGGCCGGTTGCGATGACGCGCCAGGGGTATTCATCGCGGTAGGAGAGGACTGCCTGGGTGATCTCCACCGGGTCCGCGAAGGACAGCCCGTCGTCCTCGGTCCGGGTGTAGAAGATACGCTCGTAGTTATGGCAGAACACCGCATGAGTGCAGCCGAGCTCGGAGTCCGGGATCATGCAGAAGTTGCTTGCAGGCCCCTCACCGTAGCGCTTGCTGTCCACGATCAGGCGCTGGTCGTCCCAGCTCTTCCCGCCGTCGTCGCTGCGTCGCATGACCACGTCGTTGAAGTCCCAGTCGCCGCCTTTCCCCGGACGCGCCTCGACGGTCGCGAGAACCGCACCGCCGGGTGTCACCGCGATGCCGGGGATCCGGTAGGTGTAGTAGCCGTGGGTTCTCGCCTCGAACAGTGGTTGCTTGTTCATCTTTCCTCCCGGGTCGGCGCTGATCCGCCACTGCGGGAGAGCATATCACGTGATGCATCACTGAGCAAGCCGGCTGTGGGTGCCGCCGAGGCGGCCGCGGAGGTCGTGCCGACGCCACGGCGCTCGAGGCGATCAGGACGTCGAACGAGCCCTCCGTGCTGCTCGGTACTCGGCAGGCGTGCAGCCCGCGTGACGCCGGAACTGGTGGTGGAAGTTCGGGGGGTCGGAGTAGCCGCAGCGGTAGGCGATCTCTGAGACGGTGAGCGGAGTGGACCCGAGCAGCTCCTGTGCGTAGCCTACGCGCGTGCTGTGAACCAGGCGCGAGTAGGTGGTTCCGTGGTTCCTGCACACGCGGGAGACGTGGTTCGGATGGACGCGAATCGCGGTCGCCGCCTCCTCGCGACGCGCCTCCGCGCCAACCGTTTCCTCGACCCAGTTGACGAGCATATGCCAGGTCGCGTCTGAATCGGCGGACGGACGGTGTCGGAGCGGCCGCTCGAGCGCCTGGATCAGCTCGGAGAGCGCAACGGTGGCGCATGCCTGCAGATACGCCTGCGTATCAGGTGCTGCGGGAGTGATGGTCGCGCCCATCACCGAAGAAAGACGACCGCCGTCATCGCGAAACTCGAGAACTCGTGCCGGATGGCCCCGATGTAGCGTCTGCCCGGGACCGGGTCTTGCCTCGATGAAGACGATCCGGACGTGCTGTTCGTACGATCTGAGAGAGAGCGCATCGTTGGGCGATATATACGTTGTTTCCAGCCAGGTTCCGGGGGTCACCAGGAGCGCTTCTCCCGTCATGAGTCGGACTGAGTGGATCTGCCCGTCGGCTGAGGCGTACCTGTGGCGGCGCTCGCCGGAGAGCGAGATCAGGAGCGCCGGAACCGGGGCGAACACCGCGTGAGGCCCGGAGGAGGCGCTGCCCGGTGTCGTTCGACCGACGACGTGTACGGACCCGATCGCCTGGCGCACGAGGCCGGTCATGGACACCCGTGTGGTCGGCATGTTCCTATAGTACATCAATTGCTAGTGCTGGACAGTGGAGCGCTCGTCACAGGCGCGTATGATATACAGATTGGAGGCAGGATGACGTACTCGACGGATGCAAGGAGCTTGGGAACCTACGATGTGGTCGTCTGCGGGGGCGGGCCGACCGGGGTGTGCGCGGCGATCGCTGCGGCCGAGGAGGGCCGGAGGGTCCTTCTCGTGGAAGGCATGGGTCAGCTCGGCGGTATCGGAACGTCGGGCCTCGTATCGCACTGGCTCGGTGGGAGAGATACCCATCCAACTCGTTGGGTCGTCGGCGGCCTTTTCAGGCGCCTCTCGGTGTCGGCCGCCTCGAAGGGGATCGCGCTCCTTCCTGAGCCCGAGCCCGACGGCAGCTACAGTCCGCACGGCTGGACGAAGCGGGGAAGCCTCGTGGGAGGCGTTGCCTTTGAGCCGTTCGAGATGGCGCTCCATCTCGAGGAAGCCGCGGTGGAGGCCGGCGTCGACTTGCTCTACTTCACGCGGGTGGTCGACGCCGTTACCGATGGCTCGCGGATCGCAAACGTGATCCTTCACAACAAGAGCGGCTTCCTCGCGGTGAGCGCTTCGGTATTCGTGGATGCAACAGGCGACGCCGACGTCGCCGAGTACGCCGGGTGTCCCACCCAGCTCGGACGCGAGGAAGATCGGCTCATGACGCCCGTTACCCTCCAGGTTCATATGGACGGTATCGACGAGGCGGCTCTCAAGGCGTATATCGATGAGCACGACGCCTTCCGGTTTCTCGACGAGATCGAGGAGTGGACGAGGTCCGGCGAATGGCCGTTCATCTATAACCGGTTCATCTCCGTGAAGATGCCGGGCGTAGGCACATTTATGGTCAACACGCCCCGGATCACCGGTGTGGACGGAACCGACGGCGCAGCGGTGACGAACGGGATGATCCAGGGACGCAAGGAGATCTTCATGCTCCGTGACTTCATGCGCACCCATATCCCGGGCTGCGAGAAGGCCCGCGTGAAGGCGGTCGGGAGCTCGCTCGGTGTTCGTGAGACCCGCCGCATCCGCGGTGAGTTTCACCTTTCGGTGAACGACGTCATCGACGGCACCGCCTTCGAGGACGCGATCGCGTACAGCTGCTACGGATGGGACCTGCCCGATCCGAACAAGCCGAGCTATCAGCCCATGTCCGAGAAATTCAAGGCGCCCCGCCACACGCCGATTCCCTACCGCGTGATGATTCCGCAGAAGGTCGACAACCTGATCTGCTCGGGGCGCATCATCTCGGTCGAACGCGACGTCCTTGGTCCGCTCCGAGTTATGGGGCCGTGCATGGGCATGGGCGAGGCGGCCGGCGTGGCCGCCGCGTTCGTTGCCTCAGGAAACGCGGAGACGTTCGGCAAGGTCGACACGGAATCGCTTCGCGCGAGGTTGCGGGAACGAGGCGTGATTCTCGAGGGCCACGACACGGAGATGCGAAGGAGTCCCGAGGCGGGCGTCGCCGAGCGGTGATCCGTTCCCACCCTGTGGGCTCCGTGCGCATTCCTGGAGCG
>SLST01000196.1 GCA_007130265.1 Spirochaetales bacterium | reverse complement strand
TCGACATCAACGCAGACGCGATGGAACTCGCGCCGGGATACCGATTCTCCACTCCGGCTGAACTGCACACCCCCCTGCGGTGGACCAGCATCCTTTCGGGTGAGATCGACTGCGACCTCGCCGCTTCGACGGGAGCCCACACGGGAACCGACGTCGTGAAGCTGCTACTCGCCGGGGCAACGGCGGTCCAGGTGTGCTCAGCGGTGTACCAGCACGGATACGAGCGGATCACGGCCATGAACGCCGACCTGATCGGGTGGATGCAGTCGCACGGTTTCTCCCGCGTCGAGGACTTTCGCGGGCGTCTCAATCAGGCGGCAAGCGATGCGCCGGAGGCCCATGAACGGCTGCAGTACATCAAGGCGCTCACGGGAATCTCATAGCTTCGGCTCTTCCCGTCCGCCGATTCGGTCGGCGATCCCCCGCACGAAGAGCAGAAAACCGTCCCATACTCGACGCCAGAACCCGCCGACCTCCTGGGCGGGCAACTGCAGTGAGTGAGACGCGAGCTCAACGGTCCCGATGCGCACTCCGACCCTCCCGACGGCCACTTCCGGCACCGGCGCGACAACTGCATCCTTCTGCTCACGGAACCCGACGATTCGCTCGCGCTGCCCGGCCGGCACCGAGATCACGATCTCGGTCGGACCATCGGGAACGACTCGAGGGTCACGCCCGCGGTAGACCCGCACGGGATCCGGGTCGGGATACCCAAGGCGGATGATCTCGAAATCCCGGAAACCGTACTCCAACAGTGCGGCCGCTTCAGCGGCCCGCAGCGCACCTCCCACCGCATGGGAGTCTGCGTCGATCCCCAGGACCACCACGAGCAGCCGGCGGCCGTCCCGCACAGCAGTTGCGGCGAGATGATACCCCGACGCCCCGATATAGCCGGTCTTCAGGCCGTCGGTCCCCTCGAAATCCCAGAGCAGCAGATTACGGTTCGCCTGCGTGATCGGCATGCGTGCGGCCGCGGATACCTGGTGATGAGCCTGTGGATAGGTGTACGTCTGCAGGCCGAAGTAGCGTTCGGTGGACTCGGGAAAGCGTTCGAGGTGCGCAAGAAGGAACCGCGCGTAGCTTCGCGCGGTTATGGAGTTCTGCGGGCTCAACCCGCTCGGCTCGACGAAGTACGGGTCGACAAGCCCCAACTCGCGCATCCTCGCGTTCATCCGATCGGCGAAGGCAGGTACGCTGCCGTCGAGTACCATCGCGAGCGCAACCGCCGCATCGTTGCCGGAGGGCACTGCGAGCCCAGTCAGCAAGTCGTCAAGACTCAACTCCTGTCCCGGACCAAGAAACATCAGCGATGACCCGGGGGGCTGATGTTCGGCCCACGAAACCTCAGGAGGCGCAAAGGTCGTCTCCAGCGACACCTCACCCCGTTCGGCGGCCACGAGCGCGACATCGATAGCCACGACCTTCGTGAGGCTCGCCGGCGGAAGCACGAGGTCAGGGTTGTGCGCGTGCAGCACCGTGTGTGAGTCCACGTCGACGAGAATCACCGAGCGGGCGGCGTGTGCAGGAGGAAGCTCGAACCCGGATACCGCGGACCAGTCGGGCTCTCTCAGACGCGGAGCCGTCTGACCTTCCAGATGCCGGTCTCCGACAAGGAAGACCAGGATGAGCGCCAACACGAAACGAAGACCACTACGGGACAGCTGCTCCATGGCGCGGCAGTATGGTCGATCCTGCGGCATTCGACAACCGACCGGAGCCGAACAAGCGTCGCTTGCGCATTTCGACCACACACCATAGAGTGTCACCCCAGGTACGACAATGCGATGCCCACGTTGCCACGGACTCGAAGACAGAGTAGTCGAATCGCGTACCCTCGCCGACGGCACGAGCATCCGCCGCCGGCGCGAGTGCACCGATTGCGGCTACCGATACACCTCGTACGAACGCGTTGAGGAACAACCGCTGATGGTAATCAAGACGAGTGGCGGGCGAGAACCATTCGACCGCGAGAAGCTCGAACGGGGGATCCATCAGGCGATCCGAAAACGCCCGGTCGGCCGGGAGCGCGTTGAGGAGATCGTCAATCAGATCGAGGACGAATCGATGATCGTCAGCCGCGCGAGTCACGAGATTCCGTCACAACGGCTCGGTGAGATGGTCCTCACCAAGCTCTACGAGCTCGATCGAGTCGCCTACGTCCGGTTTGCGTCGGTCTATCGCAACTATGAGGATGTCAAAGAGTTCGTGAGTGAGATCGAGCGCCTGAAAGGATCAGCCGAGCACCAGGAAAAGGATGCTTGAGAGAAAAGGAATCGGCCGCCCGAAGGCGGCCGATCGCACGTTCACATCAACGGGAAATCACCAGGAATGAGCGATCACCAGGAGTCGACCATGTCGTCCGGGTCGCGGCCCTCTTCGGCAAACAGGTCGGTGAGCGCCGTGAGTCCGTCGAAGTAGACGTAGTAAGTCCCGTAGGTCTCCATGAGCTCAGGCTCAATCAAGAAACCGAGAATCTGCACGCCCATCCGATCGCTGTAGTGGAAGTCACGCTGCACGAGCGTCGGCGGAACCGTGGTCGTCAACTGCTTCCATCCCGAGAAATTCAGCCTCCCCATCCGAAGCACATTGACGTTGCCGAAGTAGTCGGCGACGACGACCGAGAGGAGGTGGTTGTTGTTCCGGCCGACCACCCAGACGCTTATCGTCTTGGTGATGCCGGGAATCTGCAGCGGACGGATCGGCTGAATGTAGATCTCAGAGTTCTGACGCCGAAAAAACGACGCCTTCACGCCCAGCACATAGCGGTCCGGTGTGGCGATGCCGATCTCCTCCTCTTCGGCGAGTGGCTGCTTCGCAAGCGGCCCGCCCTCGAATCTCCGCGACTCGATGACTCCCTGGTCAATCGGCATGTAAACGCGCCAGAATCCGGAATCCTCGAACTTCGATATCGAGATCTCCTGCAGGCGCTGCTGCGCGGTGTCTCTGCCGAGATTGGCCGCGAGGGCCTGGTTGTTGTCCTGTTGCGCGCTTGCAACCGCGGCCGCGCCGAGAACCAACAGGGTGCACAGCACTATTCGCTTCATCGGTCTCTCCTACTGTCTCTGCTCAACGCCCCAGACCTCCCGAACGAACTCGGGACCGGCGAGGCGCTCGCCGTCGAAGGGGGTCTCGAACACGTCGGTCAGAACCTTGATCTGGTCGAGGTAGAAGTGGAATCCTGCCACTGACTCATCGGGTCGGGTCCACAGTACGAGCTTCACCAGATCCATCTGGCGGCGCGCGGGGATGAACCGTACCGCCCGCGGGATGTAGTTCGGGATCTCCGTGCGAAGATTCCTCCAGCCTGCGTACCCGAGATCCCCGAGCTTCAGGGTATGGACGACTCCGCGATAGTCGCGCACCTGGGCTTCGAGGTAGTAGTTGTAGTTCGAGCCCCATGCCCAGACGTCGATCGCGAGAGGCTTTCCAGGGATCGTGATAGGACGTGGAATGGGGTTTCCGTCCTCGTCGTCCTCGTCCTCTACCGGAATGAACTCGAGATAATTGTATCCCCGTCGGGTGAACGACGCCTGAACGCCGAGCACGGCCGGACTCTCTGCCTCGGGCCGACGCATCGCCTCAGGCCACACGCCCTCGACCAACTGGTAGCGGAAGGGCCAATCGAACTGGCCGTTCCCCTCGTCGACCGCGAGAAACTTGCCGCCGCGCACGATCCATCGGCTTTCTCCGTCATTGAAGTCCTCGAGAACGATGGACTGGAGGTTGACCGTCACTTCGTTCGCGACGGCCGCTGCGGCGAGCAACACGATCAGCAGTATCGAGACTACCATGCCTCGTTTCATGCTCCAGCTCCTTTACCTGCAAAAAGCGGCTTATACCCAGACTCTCCCGAGTATATTTCCCGGCCTATGCCATGTCAAACACTTTTCCGTGAGCCCGACATCGATCAGCGACCGCGTACGACCGACGGTACCTCGACACGCGACGCATCGGTCTCGAGCGCGGCGGCCAGGCCGACCGCCAGATCATCGACGACGCTCAGAAGGACCTGCCCAGGCGGATCAGGCATCATTCCGTGGCGGATAACGACCTTCACGTCTTCATCCCTTGCGGCTTCGAGCGCCCAACCGCTCGCAGCTCCGAGCATCAGCACAAGCGCCCGTTCTTCGTCGCGTGCCACCGAGCGCACCCGATTGCGCACCTCTTCACGGGTGGGAGTCGCGGAAAACGTGATCCTCTCGAGTCCGACCTCCGCCCGCGACTCGTACCCGGCCTCAAACCATGCGGCCTCCTCCCAAGCCGTCTCGTCCGACTCGTCGACGAGCACCACCGCACGGCGTCCGGCGCCCGCGAACACCCACTCGGCGACCAGCATCCCGGCGTCGCGAAGCCCGGGCTCCGGATCGAAGTGGACCCACGTCACGTTCAGAATGCCCTCGCTACCATAGTAGCCGACGAATGAGAGGTGGGGGAGCCGCGATGCTATCTCATCGGCCATGAGAGACAGGTACGGACTGAGAACGACTACCTCGGCGCTGTGAGACTCGATGACGCTGAACGCATCCACGGCCTCCAGAGACCGCTGCCGCGGCCAGACGATGCGGGCCCGGTATCCTGCCGTGCGCGCGGCCCGGTCGACACTCCGCTCAAAGCCTTCCCGATCAAAGAGCGTAGCCTCGAGCACAGGGTCTCCCACGAACAGCAGTTGCGGTCCGCATCCGGTCGCCCCCAACCCCACGAGCAGCAGAGCACAGACCCGGATCAGCCGCTTCAGAACCGCCCACAGCTCATTGCGCACGCGTGAAGACACGGCCGGTCACCCGAGACGGTAGCGGTTCGGACCCCCGGCAGCCAGGAACGCGGCCGCGCATCCTCCCAGGAAGAGCAGTACCGTGAGAAGCGCCGCGATGAAACCCAGGTACATGGCCGAGAGCATTGGAACGAGTCCGAGCACCCAGGGAAACGAGACGATCACTCCCAGGTGCAGATAGCGGACCCAGAACGTCTCATGGCTGAACCGGTAGTAGAGCGTCGGCAGGATCAGCATGACCGCTATACGAAGCGCAGGAAGCATGAACAGCTCGTAGGGGCCGTGATAGTCGGCCCGGAGAAACAGGTCGAGCAGGCCCGCAAGTGCGAAGGCGCCGGCGTAAAACGACACGAGCGAAAGGAAGCGCTCATCGGCGGTAAGCCCGCCGACATCCCGCATGGCCCGCAGATAGAGGGCGAAAAGCAGCAGGGCCGGGACGACGTGATCGTAGACCGAGACGTAGAGGTAGAGACCAGCCCCATCGTACGGTCGTGCGATGAATCGCCGCATGAGAAGTAACGGGATAAGGACGATCAGATAGCCGAGAGCACCCTTCAGGGCAGGAGCGCCCGTCACGGCCGACGTGCGACCGGTCTGTTCGCGCAACACGAGAAAATAGACGTACACCAGCGGCACCGAGACGATCATGAATACATGCACAGGTCGCGATGATAGCACGTCCACCGCTTTGCATCAAATCGGCGCGAACCGAAGCGGCGCGAACCCAGGCGCCCCGAGCCATTGACACCGTGCCGTTCGTGCGTACCATTGCCGCATGGAGAGTACCGGCGTCGGCATCGTCGCGCCTCACGACATGACCTTCGCCGGAGTCGCAGAGGAGCCGCTGCTTCTCGAAAGTGGCCGTCGTTTCGGCCCGATCACCGTCCGGTACGAGACGTACGGGTCGCTGAACGCCGATCGGACAAACGCCGTCCTCATCCTTCACGCCTTCAGCGGCGACGCGCATGCCGCCGGCCGCCACGGGCAGACCGACCGGAGACCCGGGTGGTGGGACGCGATGATCGGTCCCGGCAGGCCATTCGATACCGACCGATACTATATCATCTGCTCGAACGTGCTCGGCGGGTGCCGGGGAACCACGGGGCCCGGCTCGCTCGATCCCGCTACCGGCGAACCGTACGGGCTTTCCTTTCCCGTTATCACCGTTGAGGACATGGTCAACGTTCAGCACCGGCTCATCCGTCACCTGGGTATCGACCGACTCCTCGCCGTAGCAGGCGGATCCATGGGAGGGATGCAGGCGCTTCAGTGGACCATCAGCTACCCGGACACCGTGGCCGGCGCCATCGTGCTCGCCTCAACGGCGCGCCTCAGCGCGCAGGGAATCGCCTTCAACGCCGTGGGGCGGAACGCGATTATGTCCGACGCCGGCTGGAACAATGGAAACTACTACGGACAGGCGCCACCGGCGCGCGGACTCGCAATCGCGAGAATGATCGGTCACATAACCTATCTTTCGGACGCCTCGATGCATACGAAGTTCGGACGTCGGCTTCAGGAGCGGGAGCAGTTCGGGTTTGATTTTGCCGATCAGTTCGAGGTCGAAAGCTACCTGGAGTACCAGGGGGGTACATTCGTAGACCGCTTCGATGCGAACACGTATATCTATCTCTCCAAGGCGATCGACTACTTCGACCTCGGCGGCAAGTACGGATCGCTGGAAGAGGCATTCGGGAAGACGACGAGCAAGTTCCTGGTCGTCAGCTATTCGTCGGACTGGCTCTACCCGAGCTACCAGGGCAAGGAGATCGTCGTAGCGCTGATGCGCAGACAGAAGGACGTGAGCTACACCGAGCTCGACTGCCCCTACGGACACGATTCCTTTCTCCTCGAGACCGAACGACAGGGAGCGCTCATCAGCTCGTTCCTACAGACCGTTCTGCAGACGGTGCACCACCATGCATGACCCCCCGCATCGATTCAGCTACGACCAGATCGTCAGACTCGTTGAACCACGCAGTACGGTACTCGATCTCGGGTGTGGCGGCGGTGAGCTGCTGCACCAGCTCATTCTCACTCGTGGCGTCCGGGGTCGCGGAGTGGAGATCGAAGAGGCGAAGATCCGCGAATGTCTCGCCAAGGGTATCAGCGTGTTTCAGGGCGATCTTGATGAGGGCCTGAAGGAGTACGCGACGGGGAGCTACGACTACGTCATCCTCAACGAGACCCTCCAGGCCCTGCACGAGCCGGTCATGCTGCTGCGCGAAATGGCCCGAGTGGGTCGTCGCGCGATCGTCAACTTCCCGAACTTCGGGTACCTCATCAACCGCGCCCAGCTCCTCCTTCTCGGTCGCATGCCGGTCAACAGGGACCTGCCGTACGAGTGGTTCGACACGCCGAACATCCACTTCTGCACGCGCCGCGACTTCGTGGATCTCTGTTCGCGGCTCGAAATACCGATTCTCGGCACCATCGATCTGAGGCACGAACGACACGTTCCGCGGCGGTTCGCAAATCTCTTCGCCACCGAGTGTTGCTTTCTTCTGCAGGGCGCTCCTGGTGGAAAGAGCGTTTGACTCTGTGACCGCACGATGGTATCCTGTAGCCTCCGGAAAGGAAAGAAGGAAGGGGGTTGATTGGCTACAAAGGACTTACGGGTCAACGATCTGATCCGGGTGCGTGAGGTGCG
>SLST01000405.1 GCA_007130265.1 Spirochaetales bacterium | reverse complement strand
TGGATCCCGGTGTCGATGATGGCGATCCTCGTGCCAACCCCTGTCGCGATCTCATGAGCCTCTGGGATGCCGATGAGCGGCTTCTCCCATTGCAGATCCCAGAAATCGGGCGGCGACGCGGCGCTCCGGAGCTCAACGACCGACGCCTCGCGCGCGAAAGCCTCGATTCCGATTTCATCGAGCGTGAACGCGAAGTCCGGCGTGACGTGGCGCACCCCCGGCAGGTCGGCGAGAACGTCGGCCTGGTCTGCGTCCTGTCCGGTGACGATCAACACGGTGCCGTCGGCGAGCGCGTGGGCGACCTCGAAGCCGGCAGCCGCGATGCGGCGCTCGGCCCCCCGGTCAGTCACCAGGATGAACCGGTGGTCGACGACCGACATCCCCGTGACCGCACCACGCACCGGCTCCTCGGGAGTGACCCCGTCTTCAGGAGTGACCGTCGTGTCGCATGCGGCCAGTGCTAGCAGCGCGATGATGGGAAGAAGCGCCGTGGTGGTCATGTTCTTCTTACTCATAGTGATCTCCTCCTATTCCTTACCGTAACAGTGAACAAATGCGCCGTCAAGGCCGAATTCCCTGGTGCCAGGACTTCTCACTTTGGCCGATTCGTGCGGATTGAGGCGTGTTGGCACAGTCAGGTGGACTGAGTTTCGCAGTGGTCTGAATCGAGCGTGTGTGGAGGGCAGAGTCGTGGAACGCAGTAGCTAACGATTTTCTAAGATACAGTAGTCATGGACGGAAAGCGATCTACCGGTTAATCCGATAGCCAACGGAAATGAATCAGCCGTCTCTGGCGAGAGCGCTATCCGCCAGGGTCTTCGAGATCAAGCCCTTCAAGCATGAACAGCATCAGAGCTTCCCAGCTGTCGAACAGCATGTACTGTGTGAGCGCCTTCACGTCGTTGAAGAATCGATCCCGTCTCGGCAGGGTCTGGCGGATCAGCCGGTAGCGTGGGGCATAGAGTTCCAGCAGCGTGTGAAACAGAAACGCCACCAGATTCAGGCTCAACAGCAGGTTCGACAGATTCTGCTTCCCGTGACCGCAATTGTGCTCGAGGTTGTAGCCTTTTGTCTTCAGCGTATTGTTGTGTTCATTCTCGATCCTCCATCGCGAGCGACCCGCTTCGACGTAGCTGACAACGTTCCCCCGGGTCAACTCACGATTGGTAGCAACACATGACGCGCTCGCTGGGTTCCCTGGTCATCAAGGATCAACCTCTCCACAGCTTGGGGCGTACCGAGTTGATGCACTCCATCAGTTCGGTGATCTGCGGCTCGTCGAAGCGCCGACAGAAGTCTCCGGCGGTCGTCGGATCGGGTATCAGATCGGCTCCCAACGCGTTCATGTAGGCGGTGTCGTGACGAAGCCGCTCGATATCCTCAAGCCGTGTCCCGCCGCACAGCACATTGTAGGCGAGGTTCAACACATGGTCGGATTCGTGATAGGGCAGGTGCACCTTCAAAAGCTTGATCCGCTCGTCGATCGCTTGCGGCAGTCCGAGCTTACCGACGAGTCGGTGGACCGCTGCGATCCCTCCGTAACTCATCGCGTCGATGTTCGCTCCGATCTCGTAATGAATCTTGCCCGAGCTCATCATCGGCTGCGGTCTGGATTTCCAATGACCGGCCTGAGCGTGGCGCGCGGCCACGCGACGCTTGCGTTTGGCACTGTTCTTTCGGCTCTGTTTATGCGACAATCGTTTCACCGGAAAGGTCTCCTTTTTGGGGTTAGTCACTCTTGGCCGAGCGCAACTAACTCCTGTCAGGATAGACCTTTCCGGCCTTTTCCAAAAGACGATCGTGAAAATCACGCTTTGTCGAGGATTAGCCTGAACGAGGCCGCTGTCGAAGCGATCGGACGAGGCCTGGGAGTGACCGAATCAGAAGTCACCTACGATGATCTGGATGACCTGATCGGCTCATGAAAGCCGGACGACCGGTTCGAACGGACTATGGCCGCTCAGGACACGATAGACGGTGACGTGTGGCAGTAGATATCGCGATCGGTACCAATCGTTACCGAGACGTCGTCGACGGTTTGCCGGAAGCGGTCGCGGTACTCCGGGCTGCACCCAGGATCTGCGTTCCACTCGACGTCGTCGCGGAGCTGCGAGCCGGATTCGCCGTCGGCTCGCAAGGCGGCGAAAACGAGGCCGTATTCGAGCGCGTCCTCCATCGGCCGCGCGTGAAGGTGCTGATACCGACAATGGAAACGGCGCACCACTACGCACACCTCTACCGGCAGTTGACGTCGGCGGGCACCACGATCCCGACCAACGACCTGTGGATCGCTGCGCTTGTCGTTCAGCACGATCTCACGCTCTTCAGCCGCGACTCCAATTTCGACCTGCTCCGGCAGATCCCGACGATCGGCGGTGCGTGACCGCCGGGTGATGAGGTCGAATTCGAGGAGCAGAGCGTCGGCCTTACGCCTCCACGAAGTCCGCCGCGAGGACAGTCGCGTCCGGATCCACCTCTGCCGCCGGGAGAGTGATGGTGACTTCGCCGAGCGGGTCGGGACTGAACATGGCGTCCATGATCGCCGCACGGGTGGTGAAGAAGAGCTTGGTATCGCTACCGAGGACCCGGACCGAGCGCAGACGCTTGATGGGTACCCCGCGTACCGTTACCGAGTCGTACGGCTTCATGAGCAGATGCAGGTAGAGGCGGTTGCTGCGACGGGTTGATGGTCCGTAGAACTGCCACGGCTCGAGGCCGGGCTGAGTGCCGACGATGCTCTCGCCGTTACGGGCCATCCACCCTTTGAGCGCCTCCAGCCGCTCGAGCAACTCCGGCTGGATGCGACCGTCGGCCATGGGGGCTACGTTGAGCAGGAAATTGCCGCCTCTGCCTGCGATCTCACAGAGCGTGTGGACGATCGTGCGCCCTGACTTGAAGTTATGGTCGGCGGGAGTGTAGCCCCAGCTCTCGTTGATCGTCATGCAGGTCTCCCAGGCGCGATCCGGCGGCCGGGGCGGTACGAACTGCTCGGGCGTGTCAAAGTCGCCGAAGCCGGGCAGGCGATCGTTGATGAGGATATCAGGCTGAAGCGAGCGGATCATCTCGTGAAGCTCCGACGCTCGCCACTCCTCGGCGGTGCGCTCCCAGCCCCCGTCGAACCAGATCATGTCAATGGTGCCGTAATCCGTCAGAAGCTCGCGCACCTGCGCGAACATGAAGTCCAGGAAGCGCTCCCACTCTTCCTCCGACGAGCGCCGCCACGTGCCAAAGCGGTACGGCTTGTCGGCCTCCGTGAAAGCCGGGTAGTCGGGGTGGTGCCAGTCGATCAGAGAGAAGTAGAGTCCGACGCGCAATCCTTCGGCGCGCATCGCGTCGACGAACATGCGAACGATGTCACGGCGGTACCGAGAATGTTCCACCGAGAAATCCGACTCGCGGGTGTGGTACATGGCGTAGCCGTCGTGGTGCTTGGTGGTGAGGACGGCGTACTGCATGCCGCTCGCTCTGGCGATACGGGCCCATTCGGCTGGATCGTACGACTCCGGGTTGAAGGTTCGCGCGGTACTGTGGTAGGTCTCCACCGGCATGTTCACGCAGGTGGGCAATGCCGAAACGCCTCCCACGAGTGGCCAAGAGAGCTCGCAGCCGTGCCGGCTGCTGTGGCTCCAGTGCACGAACATTCCTAGACGGGCGGTATCAAACCAGGTGCCTGTCGTTTCCATGATTCATCCTCTTGAGGGATGGGCTGCAAGCGAGCCGATGGTAGCCCGGGCGGTGCGGAGTGTCAACTCCAATCCTCGCGGTCACAGCGGTCACCGCATGAGAGCGGGAGCTCCGAGTAGGCCCATTCGCAGGGGGACCGGATCGGTGACGAAGGGCGTATCGTTTACTGAAGAGCCTGCGGGGTGCCCGCCGCAGCCGAGCGGCGCAGGGCGTCGCATATGCGCACGGTATCCAGCGCATCGATCGCCGGCTGTGGATCGATCGACCCCGATTGCACGATATTCGAGAAGGTCCGGATCATCTCCGCCTCCTGTACGCACGGACCGACCGAGTAGGCGCTCTTCTGTCCATGCCTGCTCCCGATCCGGTAGACCGACTCCTCTTCCGATACCGGCACGACGAAATCCTCGACAGAGACCGCGGCATCCGACCCGGCGACCTCCACCCACATTCTCCCGTTCATCGTGAAGCCGCAGTCTATCGACGCGGTCCGGTCGTTCGAATAGAGCAGGAGTCCCGAGAATTCGATGTCGACGTCGTTGGCTCTCCGGGCCGTGCCGAATACCCGCTCGGGAACGCCGCCGAAGGCCCAGAGTACGGCACGAACGCAGTAGTACCCGAGGTCTCCGAGCGCACCGCCGCCGAGATCGTGTCGCGCGCGGATATTGTCGGTCGGAATCTCAGGTCCCCAGTTAAAGGTAAAGGCGGAGGCGACTCGGCGAAGCTCGCCGATCTCGCCGGCCGCGAGACGATTCCGGATCTCGCAGGCGCGCACGTGGTGAACCCACATCACGCCGTCCATCAGCTGGACTCCGGCGGCACGGCAGGCCTCGACCATTTCAGAAGCGTCGGCCGCAGTCGGCGCAAGGGGCTTCTCGCACAGCACGTGCTTGCCCGCACGAGCGGCTTTCACCGTCCATTCGGCGTGCATGGAGGGCGGAAGGGGAATGTAGACCGCGTCGATGTCCGGATCTTCGAGCAACGCGTCGTAACTCCCGTAGCACTTGGGGACGTCATGCGCTTTCGCCCATTCGGCGGCCTTGTCTTTGCTTCGGCTCGCCACAGCGGTGACCTTGGCGCCGTCGGCAAGATCGATCGCCCGCACTACCTTCTTCGCGATATTCGCCGTTCCCATGATTCCCCATCGAACGCTCATGCCCGTCTCCTCCTGCTCGTTCGTCATCCCATCGGGAAGCGATCCGCATTCTTCGATCTTCTCATGCAGAGGCCTTCTTGTCATCCGTGCGGTCGTGCCGCCGCGACCTCCTGTTCTGTTGCAGATCGCCGGCCTTCCGCCGCACCGCTCTCAACCGGTCGTGGACATGGTCCGACTACTGGAAGGGCGCCTCAGCGCAAGGGACAGAGGGTGTGCTCCACATGGAGGTGGACCTCGCGGAGCCCGACATGGAGGCGGAGACCCGGTCGTCACCGATCTTGATCCGCACACCATCGGGGCGATCGCCTCCGGAAGGCCCGAGTGGCCCGATTTGGCATCGTACCTCGAGACGCTCGCCCGGAACCCGAAGGTCAAGGGCATACGGCGGATACTGCGGACCTCGACGGATGAGCTCTCGCAGTCAGACCCATTCCCTGGGAACTTGCGGCGTAAGCCCTTCAGCGAGAACGCGAAACGCATCCACCGGCTCGACTGAGCGGTTCCCGCGGCGTGGGACGCCGATCGTGCCACGCTGCGTGCCGGGGACTTCGTGCACGAGCGGCTGACCGCGACGATACGTCCGGATGATACAGAGCTTCCGTCCCGGCACGACCGGCGAAGGTGCGCGCGTGGAGACGAGCCTTGTCGAGGCGCTCCTCACCCCTCCATTTCGAGCCGGGTCAGGTTCTCCTTCAGCCGCATAAGCGCCTCCACCGACCGGTCGGGGATCAGCCCGCGCCTGTCGGGCGGCACGTCCAGGAGGAGATTCGCTCCGCGTGATCGCGTGACGAGGTAGATGCCCAAGAGCTCGCGGTCGTCGCGCGGCTTGTCGTCCTCCACGTGGAACCACTCGCGCCCGATCGGGTCGCAGACTTCGCCCGGCAGATAGTACCGACTGCCCTCGATCTCCCGCCACGGTTCGTGCGCGGTGTGGCTGTTCGGCAGGAAGCGCTCGATCGAGATGAGGTCGGTCGGCCACGCCTTGGCGACCTGAAAGGCCGTCCCGTCGCCGATACCGTGATTCATCATGATCACCGCTTCCGGGCTGACGTCGGCGATCTGGTCGTAGAGCGCATGGCGGTAGTCGCGAGGTAGCACCGTGGGGATGTCGACCCACACTTCGCCGATGGGTCCGTAGGTCGCCAGGAGCTCGACGATCTGGTTCGTCTGAAAGCGGCGGTACTCCTCGGTGGTGAAGGCGTCGGCCCACCTCGTCATGCTCGGCGTAAGCGATCCGAAGAGATGGTGGTTGTCCCACGAACAGTAGTAGAGGCCGCTCATGAGCCCGTGGCGGCGGCATGCGTCGGTGAACTCGCCGACGACGTCGGTCGGGTTCCCGCTCGTGCCGACGTGGTAATCGGTGTACGCCGTGGGCCACAGGCAGTGTCCCGAGACGTGCTTCGCAGTCAGCACGGCGTACTTCATCCCGGCATCCCGCGCGACGCGGATCCACTGGTCCACGTCGAGATCGGCGGGCGCGTAGTCGGTCGACCGCCGATCCCCGTGCGAGAGCTCCTCGCCATCGTAGGTGCTCATCCCGAAGTGGATAAACATCCCGTACCCGAGCGCCTCCCACCGGTGAAGCGCCTCGAGGCTCAACCGTTGATTGCCTTTCACGATCCGGGTCCTCCTTGAAGGCGCGTGGATCTGCCGCAGCGACGCGGGACTCCCACCTGCGAGAATCGCGGGCGCGATCGCCGGTGAAGTGGGGCGCTTCGGCGTAGTCGACCGTGATCACCGTGTTCCACGGATCGCACCTGTCCGGATCGAGATCGATCTCCACGCACCCATCGCGCGCGCCTTGAGCGCCCACGCCCTTTTGCACGCGAAAGTAGAGCTCGTCGCCGCTGCGCATGAGCCGGCATCGCGTAATGGCTCGAACGGTACACTGCGCGTTGGGGTGCGTCAAGCAGAGTGTCCCGCGTAGTGCGGGCATAGGTGAGTGGAGACGGACCTTGGCATTTCGACGAGATTCACACGCGTC
Source organism: Spirochaetales bacterium (assembly GCA_007130265.1). Taxonomy (GTDB): domain Bacteria; phylum Spirochaetota; class Spirochaetia; order DSM-27196; family SLST01; genus SLST01. Next base: position 614 of record SLST01000405.1, on the reverse strand, counting down.
ACGTGACGCGGTACGCTATGGTGTGATCAACACCTCCGCGGACAAGCAGACGCAGGAGATTCATGTCACCGGAGGTCAAGAATACTTCCACCGGACATCACCTGGCGGGCAAGGAGAAAGCTGCAGTACGGTGACATTGCGTCACGGATGGAAAACCTCAGAACGCCGCCCGGGACTAAGCTTCATCGGCTTGAAGGGGAAAGGGAGGGGCAGCATGCGATCCGCATCGATGATCGATGGCGCCTACGTTTTTGTTTCATTGATGGCGACGCCTTCGAGGTTGAGATCAGGGATTACCAATAGGGGATGTGAACAATGAGTATACCGAATACGAGAGAAAGACAAACTCGCCCGATCCATCCTGGGGAGATGCTGAGAGAGGATTCCATACCCGACTTCGGGCTGAGTTTTTCAGGGCTGGCCAAGGCATTGTGCGTCTCGCGCCAGTCGGTGAATGAGCTTGTTCGCGAACGACGATCGATTGGTCCGGAGATGGCATTCCGACTCTCAAGGCTCTTTGGGAACTCCTCGGGATCTTGGTTGAACGCGCAGCGTGCGGTCGAGCTGTGGGATGCCGAGCCGGCAGTTGTTACTGACATCGAGCGTATCGAGTC
>SLST01000396.1 GCA_007130265.1 Spirochaetales bacterium | reverse complement strand
TGGCAGTTCTTCCTTGGTTTCCGGGGGGCGATTGCGGCGATCCTGCCGGATCTGTCATGGCTCGTTGAGCTGCACAAGAAGCTCGGACAGTTCGGGACGCTCATTATCCCGCTGCACCCGATCTTCATCGGCATCTACTACCTCGAGGTGTTTGACCGAAATGTCTATGACATCGACCTCGCTTCGCCGTACTCGCGAGCCGTGCTGCTCGGGATGGTGCTTCTGGGTATTATCGCCTTCGTCGTCATCTCGAGCGCCTTCTTCAGGAACAGGATGGGGTTCTACCAATGGTTCTACACGCACCTTTCGAGTTACCTCATCCCTCCGCTTCTGATCATCCACGGATTCGTGCTCGGGGAGACGATCGGCGGGACGCCGCTCGGGTACATCTGGTGGGGCCTTGCCGGCCTGATGGCGGCGTTCTATGCCTACCGGCTCGCGCATAAGCTCGGAGCGTTTGCCGCCGGACTCCGAGTGAAGCGGGCCGACGACGTAGCCGCTGATACGACTGAAGTCGTGATGGACTCAGGGCGCCGGATAAGGCCTGCGCTCGGGCAGTTCGTGTACCTGCGACGCAAGGCGTCCGAGAATGCCCATCCGTATACGGTATCGATGTATAGCGAGGAGGATGGAACTCTTGGTGTGACCGCGAAGAAGGAAGGACCGCAGACGACCAGACTCCAGCATACGAGCCCTGGTGTCCGGATGCTGGTTGACGGCCCCTATGGGGTGTTCACCCGCGTTGCCTTGTCGACCGACGAGCCTGTCGTCATGGTCGCCGGAGGGATCGGGATTACCCCGTTCCGTCGGGTCTGGCGGCTTCTGGAAGAGCAACGGGACCGGGAAGCATGGTTGTTCTACGGCAATGAGTTCTACGACGATATCGTCTACCGTGACGAGATTGACGGGCTCGATCACGTCCAGGTCGTCCACGTTCTGAACCAGGAGCCGGACTTTCCCGGCGAGCACGGCTTCATCACGGTCGACATCCTCGCCCGCCATCTGTCGCAAGAGCTACCGGCCTACCAGTACCTTCTCTGTGGGCCGCCTGTCATGGTTCGTAAGCTCGAGGCTGCGCTTCTCGAGAGTCTCGTGCCCAAAGATCACGTGCAGCACGAGCTCTTCTCGAACTAGCCCGGGTCGAATGACGGAGCAATCATGACGTTCGTGCCAGCTCCGCTTAGGCGGAGCCGAGCGACAGTCTTTCTCGCCGCTGGGATCCTGCTGGCGCTCCTTGGGATGCGCAACGCCATCGCGCTCCGGCCTGTCGAGTCGGCGCTCGAGCAGGCGCTTTCCTCCGAGACCGGTCGGCCCGTGAGCGTCACCGTCGCTCGCTTGTCGGGGTCGTGGTGGGAGAGCCTTCGGGTGCATGATGTCGTGGTGAGCATCGCGGGACCTCAGCCTGCCGTATTCACCGCTTCGGTAGTGGAGGTGCGGTACTCGCTTCGCGCCCTGGCAGGCCCCAATCCCGTCGAAGGGCTGCACAACCTTGGCGTCTCCGGCGGCGAGTTCCGGCTCTTCTCTGTCGAAGACTCGCCGGCGGCGGATGCTCCGGATGACCCTGAGGCCGATGATCCGGTGGTCGCCGCGCTGCAATCCTACCCCCATCATCTGGATCTCGACGTGGAGCTCGGCGTGGTGATCGAGTTCCCCGGCGGCAACACTCTGCACGCGCGAACCGTTCTCGCAGGATCGAGCCTGACCGGACTCCGGGCCGCAATCAGCGCTCCAGGTTCCCAGGCTATTCTACCCTGGGACGAGCGTTTTGAGGCGGACATGACCGTGACCGGTGCCGCTGATCGGCTTGTCGCCGCCTCCACCGGCCGAATAGGTGAGCACCCGCTGGAGATGCGTCTTGATCTCTCTCTGCTCCCGCACGCAGGGCTTGCCGGACGAGTCGAGGTCACCGCGGAGACCGACTCGTTCACCGTCGACGCCTCGGTCGACGAGGAGAGCGCCTCGTTCTTTCTCGTCTATGATCCGGCTCCCGGTGACCGTCCCTGGGTTCTGCCGGTTCTTCCTGACTCCTTCGCCGTCCCGTCGGACGTCGCCTTGAATGGAGCCATCGTGGAGGCGCGGTTCTCCCGGCACGAGGGACAGACCCATCGCGTCATTGATCTGCTGAGGAGCGATCCTGCGAGCCTTCCCGCGAAGGGTGAGATCACGTTGCGTGCGAGAGTGGACGGCGGGCAGGTTGCCGGTCTGAGCGGGATCGACGCCGAGCTCGACGCGCGATCGGTCGACTCCGCGATCAGCGTCTCGCGCCTGCTCGTGGACGTGAGCCGGCAGGCCACCATCGAGGCCGGCGGATGGCTCGATCCGCAGTCGCGGATCATCTCCGATGCCTACGCCGTCATCCGGGTGGACGAACTGCCGCAAGCCGCCCTCGCGGCGCTGGAGTCTGCGGGGTGGGACGGCGACCTCCAGGGGCATCTCTCCGCTGACGTCAGGATCCGCCGGCTTGCGGTCGTCGAGGACCTCGCGGCCATGGCGGCGTCGGCAGAAGCCGAGTTCACGGTTCGGGCGACATCGGTGGTGAGCGACGGGATCCCTGTTCACGACGTCGAGCTCGGAGCAGAGGTATCCAACGATATCGTAGATCTAACGCACGTGCTTGTTCGTACGGATAGCCTCGCCATCGACGCGGCCGGCAGAGTCGATCTCGCGCAACACCTCGTCTCCAACACTCGGCTCGTGCTCGAGATCTCGGACCTCGCCGATCTGCCTGCGGATGTGCCGGCCATGCCCGTATGGGTGCCCCCGATGGAGGGCTGGGCCGTGATTGATGCGGATATCTATGAGTGGTCACTCCTCGCCCCGATTGCCGAGGCGCTGCAGACAGTGCACGCAGATATCGCGGTCCGTGCCCGTGCTCTGCAGGTTGACGGAGCTCAGATCGGCGAAGTCGAAATCGACGCAGGCCTGCAGAGCGGAAACATCCATGTGACTCCCTTCGCGGTTCGCGGCGGGGAGGTCACCGTGGCCGCAACCGGAACCATGTCTCCCCGCCTCCAGGGGATCCGCGCGGAAGTGACCAACGCCCTTGTCTCGGTTCGCGGGAGGGACACGCCGACCTTCGAGTTTTCCGAGCCCATGGTCGTGGATCTGTCGACGCGCGCTCTGCTGGTGTCCTCGACGACAATCAGAACCTCCGCCGGTCCTTTCACCGTGGAGGGGCGGCTCGACCGGGACGGCGTCCACTTCCTGACTACTGCTCCGTCGTATTCGGTTGACGAAGCGCTTTCGGTGTTCGGCGTCGATAAATCGGTGAGCGGATCGGTCTCGTGGCGGGTACTCGTCTCCGGTCGTCTGGGTCGACCTCGGATGGAGGCATTGGTACTGACGCGGGAGGCGTCCGTCGAGGGGAATCCCTTCGAGCTCTCCGTCGATGCTCAGCTCGTGGGTCTGGAGGAGATCTCCGTATCCGTCACGGGCGCCGCGACATCGCTCGAACCATGGCTTCCTCGCGACCTGCGGACCTACGTGCCGGCCTACGACTTCCGGTTCGATCTCTCCTTCGATGAAGCCGACGGCAGAACGGTGGGTGAGTTGGCAGCAGTCGTCTCGCATCCGGAACCGGCATCGGGCGATTACGAGCACGGGTACCGCCAAGCGGACATCTTCGCACGGTTCGCCGAGGTGCCGGATGACCGACTTGAGGTGACCGGCGGAGTCGATCTGGACGGCGAACCGGCGCTCAGCTGGGACGGAAGCGTGACCGTTCCGGGGCTCGCCGCTCGGTCACCCCGTCTGACGGTGGAGGAGCTTGGGGTCGATCTCAGTCTGGACCTCGATCTGCCGGTGGGGCATCCGGCGGCTTATCTGACCGATCTCGCGCTTGCGACCGGGAGGGTGCGAGGAACTGGGCGGGTCGAGGGCCATCTGGCGAGCCCCCAGCTTACCGGGAGCCTCACGGTTCACCAGGCGGAGCTCCGCCTCATTGGACCGGTGCCGGCGGTTTCCGCGGTCAATGCGCGCTTCGAGTTCCACGACGGTGAGATGACCGTGGATTCCCTGCGCGGGGAGTTCGGCCGTGCTCCTTTCAGCGCCCACGGGTCGATTCGGCTGCCCGGTCCGGAGTCTGAAGGCGAGCTCGACGTTCGGCTGACCGGTGACAACCTGCTGCTCTACTCGGATGCAGCGATCCGCGCTCGCGCGGACGCCACGCTTCGGTTTGCGGGGCCCCTTACCGCACCTGAGGTAGGCGGCGAGCTCGTCGTCCGGGATGTCGAGTACCGCGAGCACATGCCGCTCGTTGATTTCTCGGCACCACCGGCCGTGGATCCGGGCAGGCTGCAGCTGTTCAGCGTCGAGGCGGATTTTGCTGAGGCGACGACCCTTGACGTGGGTGTTCGGGCCGACCAGACGATCGTCATTCGAAACAACGTGCTCGACGCGAGGTTCTCAATGGACGCCCGCCTTGAGGGGACGCTCGAGGTGCCGGTGCTCATAGGGAGCGTACTATCCGACTCGGCCAGGGTGCGGCTGCCGCTGACGACGGTCGATCTCACGCAGGTGGTGGTAGAGTTTCCGGCCGCCACACCCTTCGAGCCGACGATCGACGCGTTTGGTACGAGCCGGATACGCGGCTACGAGGTTTTCGTGCACGCCTCGGGCACGCTCGGTCTGATAGAGCTCGATGTCAGCTCGAATCCCATGCTCCCTCGCGATCAGTTGATTCTACTCCTGACGACCGGGCAGCCCGACCTGGGGGATCTCGTCGCGGGAGAGCGACTCGTGCGGACGCTCGGCGAGTACGTCGGGCGCCAGCTCGTCGAGGTGCTGTTTGGCGACACGGAGGTCGAGCGGGAGGTGCTCGACCGGTTCGACGTCGTCGTGGGACGGGCGATCTCGGAAACAGGTTCGGAAGTCCTGGAGGTGGAGTTTCGCCTCGACCAGGACCGCAGCTGGTTCGTCAGCTTCGAGCGCGACCGGTACGATGACATCAACGTTGGGGTTCTATGGCGGCTATCATTCGACTGAACACCGGCACGGCTCTGTGCATTTCCTTCGTTCTCATGCTCTTCGTTGGAGCTCCCGGCCACGCGGACGATGCGCCGGAGTTGATCTTCGTGCAGACCGGCCCATTCCGGGTTCGTGAGCTGCGCCGCCAAGCCGAAGAGGAGTTGCGATTGCTCGAGAGCGGCGACGGCCGCCCGGCCGATCTGGCGGACGCGGTCTACCGGTTTGAGACCTGGGTTCGCGACCAGGGGTATCCCGACGGGTCGGTCACCGCGCAGATGATCAGCCTCACGCCGCAAGGAGAGCTCACCGTGGACATGGCGGGTGAGTTTGCGGGCGTGGACGAGATCAGGATTACCGTTGATGCCGGCGAGCGCGTGTTCCTCGGTGAGGTCGACTTTGACGGCGCGGATCACTTCCCCGAGGATGATCTGCGCGCGTATTTCCCGCGAGGCCGCCGCGTCCCGTATGTCGAGCAACGGATCCGAAGCGGCGTCGAACAGGTCGCTCGACTCTATGAGCTCGACGGCTTCGTGCGACGGGAGATTGGTCCGCCGGAGAGCGAGCGGGCGGAGCGTGACGGGCGCATCCGCGCGGACGTCAGGGTTCCCGTCCGTGAAGGTCCGCGCTTCGTGATCCGCGAGATACGGGTGGAGAGCGATCCCCTTGGTCTCGACGATATCGAACGCCTTGAGAACGCCGTCGGTCTGGTTGGCGAGCCGTACTACCCTCGTCAGGCCGTCAGCGGGGCGCTTACTCTACGGCGTGCACTTGGACAGGACGGATACGAGCCTGCCGTTACGCATGACGTCGATCTTGATGAGGACGGGAGGGCAACAATCGTCTACCGCGTTGATCCGGGGCCGGTTCGTCTTGTCGACGACGTGGTCGCACGGAGCCTCGATGATCGCGAGCTGCGTACGAGCGACCAGCTCATCCGATCGCTCCTTCGACTCGACGAGGGAGACGTCGTCGACTACGCCGAGCTCGACCGTTCTCGAGCTGAATTGTACAGCCTTGGGCTCTTCGCCTTTGTGAACGTGGAGGTCGAGCCCGTCGAACCGGCGCGCGATCCCCAGCCGAGTACCGTCTACGTCGAGCTCGAAGAGCGTGACAGCCGACATCTCGACCTCGAAGCGGGGTGGGGAGCGCACGAGCTGCTGCGGGGGGCGGTCTCCTATACCGATCGCAACCTCTTCGGATTGGGACGTCGGTTCACCACCACCGCACACGGGAGCTTCAGGACATTCGGTGCCGAACTCTCGGTTTCAGACCGCATGGTCTTTGGCCCCGCGAGCACCGTAACTCTCTCCGGTCGCTACTCCTACCGCGACGGGGTCGCCCTCGACGAGACGGCCGCCGGAGCCGAACTGTCGTTGTCGTATGCGTACACCCGGGAATGGAGTGTGGCGGCCGGGTACTCGTTCGAGTGGAGCCGCGCATACAACCTCGATGTGGAGACGGAGGGAGTCGAGGAATCGACCGTCGTGACGAGCCGCGTCGGCTTCGCCGTTGAGTACGACACACGAGACAGCGTGCTCAACCCGACAACCGGCGGTCGTCTGTCGGTCTCGCCGGCCGTGTCGTTTCCACTCGGCTCGGAGATCAGCATGGTCGTCGAGCTCGACACCGCCGGTCAGTACCACATGGGGCTTGCGCCCAACACTGCCCTGAGCCTCTCCGGTGAGCACCGGGTTCGGTATCTGCCGGCTACGGACGCTACGCTCCCGATCCAGGATCGTCTCTTTCTTGGCGGGACGACGAGCGTGCGGTCCTTCGGGACCGATGAGCTCGGCCTCCCGTCACGCAGGGGTGTGCCCCGAGGCGGGCTGAGCTCCCTGCAGGGCACCGCGGAGCTCCGGTTCAGAGTGCAGGAGCGGCTCAGTCCGGCACTGTTCTACGACCTCGGGTTCCTGAGCGCGGACTCATTCGGCCTCGATGGCGACTGGGGTCACGGTGTGGGCGCCGGAGCGCGGTATAACCTTCCCGTGGGACCGCTGCGGCTCGACGTCGCGTACAACCCGGGCGAGCGATACGCGGCCGACCGCGGGTGGGCGGTTCATTTCGCAGTCGGGCTGAGTTACTGAAGGGGCGGGCGTACGGCCGATATCGTTACTCCAGCGGCCCAGGGTCGGTGTCCGAACGTTCGCGCCGCCGGCCCGGCTTGTCGTCTACTCGCACTGCCGTGGCCTGGAGCCCATTGTCTCCCATTTCCGTCTGGTACCAAGCGGCGGCACCCTCGGTGACTCGGTCGAAATCCCCACTCGTGACCGCGTTCCTGTGGAAGTAGATCTCCTGCTCACTCTCGTCCATGATGAAGCCGTATCCTTCGTCACGCATGATCCGCCTCACGATACCGACATTGGGAGCCTGCGCCGGCTCCTTCACCTCACCGCGCTGTCGCTCGTGCAGCTCTTTGAGCTGACGCTCCGCGGCGCTGAACGCATCCTTGATGACGGTTGAGAGCTCCTCGTGCATATCG
>SLST01000499.1 GCA_007130265.1 Spirochaetales bacterium | reverse complement strand
CGCCTCCAGGCGTCCGAGGTGCGATTCGAGCGAAAGCCGGATATTGCGGCCGCTGACCGTCAGGCTGTCGGGCAGGAGCCCGGCCGCCCGAGAATTGGGCCGATCATTGGTCCCACCCTCGCCGCGAGCAGCCGTGAGATCCGCGAGGATGCTCGTCAGCAGATCGCCGGCGCGTGTGTCGAAGGTGAGGACGGTGTTCTCGATGCGGACCTCAGAGAATGCCTCGGCGTATCGGCCCTGCAGGAGCCGCAGCGGACGGTAGTAGATCCGCAGCTGCTGAACCGTCAGGAGATCCGCGGGGTCGGTGTCGTCTCCGTGCACGGTGAGGTCGCGGACGCTGAAGTAGCGCAAGATGGAAGGAGAGATACTCGAGTAGGTCACACGTCGCCCGAGCAGTCGCTCGAGCTGCGTCACCGCCTCTGCCTTCGCGTGCTCAAACCGACGGTCGAACTCGGCTCGAACGGGCCCGAGAACCAGCAGCGCTGCGGCCACCAGTACTACAACCGCGGTGATCTGGACGGCGAGACGCACTATTGGTCGGTTCAAAGGATAATCACCACCTTGATCGTCACCTCTCCTGCATATAGTGTACCACAGCGGACCTTGCGAAAAAAGGCAGGAGATGAGTCTGAAGCGCGGGCGGGAAGGACGATTCGTCGTGTTCGAGGGCATCGACGGGTCGGGAACCACCACACAGTGTCGCATGCTCTCGCAGCGCTTGAGAAACGCCGGCCGGGCGTTCTGGACGACGAGCGAGCCGACCGGGGGGCCGATCGGGCGGGTCCTGCGCGACATACTCTCAGGCCGGCTCGCGGCGGCCCCGGAGACGGTTGCCTACCTGTTCGCCGCCGACCGGTCCGATCATCTGCTCGGAGCAGGAGGCGTCATCGAGCGCCTCGAAGCCGGCGAGCTCGTCGTCTGCGATCGCTACAAACACAGTTCTCTCGCCTACCAGTCGGTGGAGAACGATCCGCTCCTCGTCGCAGATCTCAATCGGCGGTTCGTCGATCCGGACATCGTGTTCTTCATCGATCTCCCGGCGTCGGTCGGCGACCAGCGCATCTCCGGCAGACCGAGTCGCGAGATATACGAGAAGATCGCGTTTCAGGAACAGGTTCGCACCCGGTATCTCGAACTGCTCCGGGACGAGGCCCGGATCCATGTCGAGATCCTCGACGGCACCACGCCGCAAGCGGCGATCGCCGAAAAGGTCTGGCTCGCCCTCCACGAGGCGTCGATACTCTAGGCATGATCCCCCGGTTTCGAGGAACACTTCTGCTCGTGCTGCTCCTGGTCATCGCCGGCGAGACCCAGGCGTACCGGCTGATCTACAAGGAACAACTCTACCGGCTGAACCACCAGCAGCTCTACATGTACCCGGAAGACTACGCGGAGAATATCCGATGGCTCGAGCTCGCGCTGAAGGCCGATTTCGCCAACCCGCTGTATGCGCTCGCAAAGATTGAGACGCCGCGCGAGTGGGAGTACTACCGGGCGCTCTTCTGGATGCATCTGAACCTGCATCTGGTCAACCAATACCTCGGGTGGGCTAGCAAGTACATGAAATTCGACGCCTATTTCTACAACTACCCCTGGCGCGACCAGAACATCGACAGTCTCCTGCGCAGCGAGAGCCTCTTTGAGATCGCCCGCTACTACTGGGACGAAGCGGTCCGCTGGAGCACCGAAGCCGCGCGGTTTCCCTGGCTGCACCTGAAGGAGCTCGAGTACTGGGCCGACCAGAGCCACCGGATCGAACGGGGTGAGCTCGATTACGGAGCGATTATCGACCGGCACCAGGCTCGTCTCGAGCGCGTGCGCGCCGAGTTCCTCGCGATGGACGAGTCGACGTACTGAAGGCCTACCGGATCAGCATGGCGTCGCCGTACGAGTAGAACCGGTACCGACGCCGCACCGCCTCCTCGTATGCAGCAAGCACTCGGTCGCGTCCGGCAAAGGCGGCCACGAGCATCAGCAACGTCGAGCGCGGCGTGTGGAAGTTCGTGAACAGCGTGTCGACCACTGTGAACCGGTAGCCCGGCCTGATGAACAGCCGGGTCTCTCCGGAAAAGCCGACGATTCGCTGCCTGCGCTCGTCCCAGGCGCTCTCGAGCGTCCGGACCGAGGTCGTCCCGACAGCGAGAATCGGACGGCCTGCCTCGCGGGCAGCGTTCAACCGCTCGGCGACTTCAGGCCGCAGCTCGCACCGCTCCTCGTGCATTTCATGCTTCTCGACCTCGTCCACGCGGACCGGAAGGAAGGTGCCGATTCCCACGTGCAGCCGCACCCACTCGATTTGGACCCCGAGCTCTTTGACCCGTTCGAGCAGCTCGGTCGTGAAGTGGAGACCCGCCGTGGGGGCGGCGACCGATCCGGGTTCCTGCGCGTACACCGTCTGGTAGCGACTCTCGTCCTCGTCTTCGTCTTGCCGGGCAATGTAGGGAGGAAGCGGTACGTGGCCCCAGGCGGCGAAGTACGCTTCATCGAGTGGAGCGTCGAACGAGAGGAGAACGAATGCCGACCGGTGACCGGCCACGGTGGCACAGCGACCGTCGGGAAAATCCACGACCGTACCGACACGCAGCCGCGACGGTTTGCGCGTCATCGCCTCCCACACCGAGGCGCGGTCGTCCACGCAGGTTTTGTCGTGCAGTTCGCGGATAAGCAGGAACTCTCGTTCGGAACCCCCGGACACGCGAGCGTAGAGTCTGGCCTTGCGCACCCTGCTGTCGTTGCACACCATGACCGTTCCCGGGGCGAGGAGGTCCGGAAAATCGGTCACCATTCTGTGCTGCGTACCGCCGGTGCGCCGGTCGAGCACCATGAGCCTCGCCCGATCGCGGCGAGCCGAGGGATGCTGCGCGATCAGCTCCTCGGGCAGGTCAAAAGAGAAGTCCGCCGTCTTCATGTGGAAGCTCGAGCCCCAGGTGCTCGTACGCGCGAGGCGTCGCTACGCGGCCGCGAGGGGTGCGTTTCAGATACCCCCTCTGGATGAGGTACGGTTCGTAGAAGTCTTCGAGCGTGTCGATCGCCTCGCCCACCGAGATCGCGAGCGTTTCGGCGCCGACAGGTCCGCCGCCGTACGTGGTGATAACGGTACGCAGGATCTCGCGATCGTGCTCCTCGAGGCCTTCCGGGTCGATTCTCAGACGCTGCATTCCCTCGTTGACGATCGCCGCGGTAATGGTCCCGGACCCGAGCACCTGCGCGAAGTCGCGCATCCGGCGCAGGATCCGGTTCGCCACGCGGGGGGTGCCTCTCGCGCATCGGGCAAGAAGCTCGACGGTATCTTCGTCGACGTCTACCTCGAGGATGGCGGCGCTGCGGCGGATGATGGATCCGAGATCAACGAGCGAGTAGTAGTCGATGCGTACGGTGATCCCGAACCGGCTGTACAGCGGCGCGGCCACGAGTCCGGCCTTCGTCGTGGCGCCGACGAGCGTAAACGGAGGCAATGGTATGCGGATCGTCCGCGCCGACGGACCCTGCCCGATAATCCAGTCGAGCTCGTAATCCTCCATCGCGATATAGAGCATCTCTTCGATCGCCGGCTTCAGCCGGTGGATTTCGTCGATGAGAAAGACCGAACCCTCGGAAAGGGTGGTGAGAATGCCGGCAAGGTCTTTGGGTTTCTCGAGCGCCGGAGCGGCAGTCACCTTGAACTCACTGCCCATTTCGTGCGCGAGAATCGAGGCGAGAGTCGTCTTGCCAAGGCCCGGAGGTCCGCTGAGAAAAACGTGGTCGAGCGCCTCTTCACGCCCGCGAGCGGCCTCGACGAACACCCCCAGGTTCCGCTTCAGCTCGGCCTGCCCCTGAAACTGATCGAGCCGCTGGGGTCGCAGCCGGTTCTCCAACTGCTGCTCGACTCCGCTGTCATCCGCCGACTCTTCTCCGTGAAGCAGACTCATCACCGCCAATATACCCTAACCGGACAGACGGACAATAGCGAGGCGAAAGATCTCCTTCTCGCGCTCGGCCGGGTCCGCCGCGGTCGCAGAACCGGCGGCGTCGAGTTCCGCGTTCAGCGATGCGACCACCGAGTTGACCTCCGACCGCTCGAATCCCATCTCGACGAGCGCATCGATGAGCACGGTATGGGCTCCGACCGCGCCGTCCGCCTCGACAACGCGTTTGCCCCGCAGCGTCAGGATCACCTTCTGTGCGGTCTTGCGACCGAGACCGGGAAGGCGCACGAGTCCGTCGACGTCCTCGGTCTCGAGCATGCGAATCAGCTCCGACGGACTGGTTCCCGACAGCATCTTCAGGGCCGCGCGGGGACCGATGCCGCTCACGCGTGTGAGCTCGAGGAAGACGCGGCGCTCCTCGGCGCTCGAGAACGCGTAGAGCCGCATCTGGTCTTCGCGATGGTAGAGGTGGGTGAGCACCCGTACCGGTCCGTTGCCCCGTCCCGAGAGACTGCGCAGCGTGTAGCCGCTGACCTCGAGCTCCCATTCAACGCCGCCGGTGGCCAGATAGAGCGCGTTCGGTCCCTGTCCCATGATGGTGCCGGTGAGGCTGTTAAACATGATTCATGCGCTCCTGAAGGGGCCGATGGGCGAGATGGCAAATCGCCGCGGCCAGGGCGTCGGCGCCGTGGTCGGGTCGCGGTACCTCGGCGAGCCCGAGCAGGACGCGCACGAGCTCCTGCACCTGTTGTTTGTCCGCCTTTCCTTCGCCCACGATGCTCTGTTTGATCGCCTGCGGCGGATACTCGAAGGCAGGCACGTCGGCGAGCGCGAGGGCGAGAAAGGCAACGCCGCGCGCCTGCGCAACGGGGATCGCGCTTGTCGCGTTGCGGGCGAAGTAGAGTGATTCTATGCCCGCCTCACCGGGACGGTACTCGGTGATAATCGACTCGAGCTCGTGGAAGATCATCCGCAGCCTCAGGCCGACGGCGACATTCGCCTCGGTCGAGACGACGCCGTGATCTACGTAGCGATAGCGCGAGCCGTCGGAATCGACGATACCCCAGCCGGTGGAAGCGAGCCCGGGATCGATCCCCACCACGCGCGTCATTCGTCGGGTTCGAAGTCGTCGGGGATGTCTATGTTGCTCGAGACTTCCTGAACGTCGTCGTTATCCTCGAGTGACTCGATCAGGCGAAGGGCTTTCTGCGTCTTGTCGTGATCGAGCGAGACTCGAGCCTCCGGGATCTTGAGTATCTCGGCGTTCTCGTGCTCGAAACCGGCGGCCTGCATCGCGGCGAGGACGCGCTCGAAGTCGTCGGGTTCGCACGTCACCTCGATCGCCTCACCCTCGGTTGCCACGTCGGCTGCCCCGGCCTCGAGCGCGGTCTCGAAGATCTCATCCTCCCCGTACTTCTCCGTGCTGTACGAGAAAACGCCCTTCCGGGTGAAGAGGTAGGAGACGCAGCCGTTCTCGCCGAGATTGCCGCCCTGTTTGGCAAAAATGCTGCGGACGTCGGCGGCGGTACGGTTTCGATTGTCCGTAAGGCTGTCGACCATGATCGCCACGCCGCCCGGACCGTAGCCTTCGTAGGTGATCTCGACGTACTCGGCGCCCTCGAGATCCCCGGTACCCTTCTTGATCGCCCGGTCGATGTTGTCCTTGGGCATGTTCGCGGTCCGAGCCTTGATCACCGCCTGCCTGAGTCTCGGATTTGCCTCTTCATCACCGCCGCCCATACGCGCCGCGACGGTGATCTCCTTGATCAGCTTCGTGAACAGCTTGCCACGCTTCGCGTCCGCTGCCCCTTTCTTATGGCGAATCGTCGCCCATTTGCTATGACCTGACATTGCGAAAGGAACGGTACCACCGTGGCCGACCGCTGTCAAGAAAGCGAAAACCGATGGCGCACACCATCCGGATGGTCACGGTCTGCCGAACCGGCTTAGCGGCCAGTAGCGGATCCAGAGTCGGCCTACCAGATCGGACTTCGTGATCGTTCCCCAATGGCGTGAGTCGAGGCCCTCGCTGCGGTTGTCCGAGAGCACGAAGTACTCGTCATCTCCAAGGGTGACGACCTCGGCGGCGGCGCCGAACGGGTCGAGCGGCCGCCACGCTGCCGGGCGCTCGGTCGTGATAATGTCGTACGCCCGCGCAGCGAACGCGGACTCGGGTGCGAACTCCTGCGTCCCGGCAGGCCTCACGTACGCGATGAAACGCTCGATCCGGATCGTATCTCCAGGCAGCCCGATGATCCGCTTGATCTGAAGCGACGAATCCCATACGTCGCCGTCGTCGATCCGTCGGTGTTCGAGGGTGAAGAACCGAAGGAACGGGTCGGCGATGCGAGCCGCGACCCCGATCCGAGGCACGTAGCCGGGGCGGACGATCGCGAGATCTCCGCGGGCCGGAGCACGGAACCCGGGGAGTACCGCGTCGAACAGCCGGATGCGCGGACCGTAGACGAGGGGCGTCGCGAAGAACCGCTCGCCCGGCTGCAGCGTCGGCTCCATGGCGACCGTCTCGTGCACAACGCTCTGGATGAGGAAAACGACGACGATCTGGTGGAGAACGAAGACGAGAAGCACGAACCCGAGCAGACGGCGTGCGATGCGAACAGGAGAGCTCGCCTGATGATAGGCGGTATACCCTCTGCTCGAACGGGAGATCATCTACCGGATCGCTCCGAGCCGGTTCAGGGGCCAGTACTTGAACATCGCCCTGCCGAGCACCTTCGCCTCTCTGACCGGTCCGAAGTAGCGTCCGTCGAGCGAATTGTCACGGTTGTCGCCCACACCGAACACGCGGTCTTCGGGTACATACCAGCCGAGCTCATAGTAGGCGTGGCGAGCGGCCGTGCGCTCGTCGTGTGGGTTCACCTTGGCGAGCTGGCGTGTACGGTAGCGGTCGAGCTCGAAGGGATCGACGGCGCCGTTTCGCTGAACCGCCCGCAGCGCCTGTTCCATCTGCGCATCCGGGCGCAGACCGAGCTGACCGTGCGCGGCGGCGCGCCCGGCGTCGGAGTAGAGCTCATAGAGTTCGTCGGTGATCATGCGTCTGATCCCGTAGTCGAGTCCGAGCGAAGCGGCAAGCGAGCGCTCGGGTGTCCACTGAGACTCCCCGGGAAGCAGTACCTCGAGCTCCCCCTCCCGGTTCCGAAACCGGTCACCGCCGACACCGACCGCCCGCTTGATCAGGAACTGGGCCCGGGGCTCACCGGTCTCGTCGCGGTCGATATCCACGAACGAGAGCGTCACCATGTACAGCACGCGCTGGAGAATCTCGAAGGCAACGCCGCGCGAGATATAGCTGGGATTCTCGAAGATGACCACCTCACCACGCTCGGGCTCGGTGAAACCCGGGAGCTTCACGAGTCCGGGAAGGAGTTCCGGGCCGTAGATGACCTTGTTCACGAATATGCGGTCGCCAAGCTGCAGAGTGTCGCGCATGGAACCCGACGGGATCTGGTACGCCTGCAGCGCGTACTGGTTGATCAGGAGCACGACGCCGGCCGCCCAGAGAAACGCCTCGATCCAGTCGACCACGACATGCTT
>SLST01000570.1 GCA_007130265.1 Spirochaetales bacterium | reverse complement strand
TCCAGTGTCGATGCGCGCACCGGTCTGATCAAAGTAGGCGAACGCGGTGGTCTCGCCCACCTCCACCGAGCCGCGATCAGCGACCACCCGGCCGGCGATGATGTCGAGCAGCGTTGTCTTTCCGGACCCGTTGGGTCCGATCACGCCGATTCGCTGTCCGGGACTGAACTCGTAGGAGAAGCCGGAGATCACCGGGACCGCGTCATACGACTTCGCCACGTCTTTGAGC
Source organism: Spirochaetales bacterium (assembly GCA_007130265.1). Taxonomy (GTDB): domain Bacteria; phylum Spirochaetota; class Spirochaetia; order DSM-27196; family SLST01; genus SLST01. The sequence continues at coordinate 7,273 of SLST01000570.1, read as the reverse complement.
TCAAGAACCCGTTTGCCCTGGCGACGCTGCGCCGCGGGTAGCGGCCTGATCACCGCTTCGGCCTCCGGAGCCTCCTCGAGCATCTCGCCTATCCGATCCTGCCGCCCCTTGTCCTTCCCGGTGCGCGCCTTCGGCCCGCGCTGGAGCCACTCGAGCTCGCGCCTGAGGATCGACACGCGTCGCCGCTCGGCGGCGTTCTGCTCGTAGTGCCGCTCGGCGCGGCGTTTCAGGTACGCCGAATAGTTACCGACGTGCCGGTACACCGTGCGGTCGGCAACCTCGAGGATCGTCGAGCATACGGCGTCGAGCATGCGGCGGTCGTGGGTCACCATGACGAAGCCGGCGGTCGTGGTTCCGAGCAGTTGTTCGAGCCAAAGGACCGCGTCGAGATCAAGGTGGTTCGTCGGCTCATCAAGGGTCATGAGATCGGCGTCCGCGGCGAGGCAGCGGGCGATCGCGAGCTTCTTCTGCATCCCGCCGGAGAGCGTGTCGAGCGCCACACCCGTCTCGTGCATTCCGAGCTGCGAGCAGAACGCCTCGTACCGCTGGATGGCGGCTCCCCCGGGGCCGTAGTCGCTCACGGTCGCGCCTGAGGGAAAGCGAGGTTGCTGCTCGAGTGAGGCCATGACAAGGTCGCGGCTGCGCGCAATCAACCCCGCGTCGGGTTCGAGATCGCCTGAGAGCAGACGGATCAGCGTCGACTTCCCGGACCCGTTTCTGCCGACGAGCCCGATCCTTTCACCCTGCTCGATCCCGAACGTCACATCGTCGAAGAGCAGGCCGGTACCGACCGACTTCGCGACATCCTTGAGTGAGACGATGTTCATCCGGCATCCCAGGTTCCCTCGAACTCGACTCGTCGCCCGCCTGAAACGTCCATCTCCACGGGCTCATAGCGCCCGAGTTCGCTGCCCGGCAGCTCCAGGCGCAGGCGCCCGGGCCTCGTCGCGTAGACCTCGACTCGCCATCCGGCCGCACGGTCCCACCAGCCGGAGACGAGGAATCCTCCAGGTGCCCGGAACCGCTCGAAGCTCGCGCGCGGCCAGCTCGCCGGTACGCCCCGGAAGAACCGCAAGACGCCGCGCCGATCGTGGAGCAGCATCTCCTGTACCGCGGCAACGCCCCCCATCGCGCCGTCCATCTGCATCCGCTCGGCCTGGCGGAGGATCGCGGTTCCCGTTGAACCTCTGCCGGCAGCCCCCTCGCCGTCCGGCGACATCGCGTCCGACCTGATGAGCGGCGGCGCTCCCATGAGCGTGATCCCGTTGATCGTGGCATCGTGCATCGATGCTCGTCCCTCGTTCGTGAAGACCCGTTGCCACAACTCGAGCATGAGCTCGGCGCCTTCTCCGTTCCCGACCCGTGAGTGAAGGGCGGAGGCCCAGCTCATGCACCAACCCGACCAGAGCCCCATGCCCATCCGGATCCAGTGACGCAGCGAGCGATCGATCACCTCACGCCACCGCCCGTCGTCGAAATCGAGCGTGTCGAAGGGCGCGATGCCGGCGAGATGCGAATGGTGGCGATGGCTCTCTTCCAGGTCGACGCCCTCCCAGAGCATGATCCGCCCGTCCGCGGTCGTCGCTCCGGGAAGGCGCTTGCCGATGTCCGCCCAGGACGGATCCGCGGCGACGCCGAGCGTACGCGCCGCGACGATGAGGTTCTCGCAGAGGCGATGGAGCGCCGCGAGCTGGAAGCTCGCATTCGCGCCCCACGCGTCCATCTGCGCGCCACGGTACTCCGGAGAGACCGAAACCGGCAGGCGCAGCTGCTCTCCGTCGTCCTCGAGCATCGCCCGGTAGACGGCCAGCGTTCCCCGCATGAACGGGAAGGCCCGCTCGCGCAGGAACTCCACGTCGCCGGTGTAGTCGGCGTAGTCGAACATCATCGCGGCGACCCAGGCGGTGCACGCGTGGTCGATCGAGCCGGTCCAGAACGACCCCATGCAGGTGCACCGGTCGTCGACCGCGTGCGGCAGCATATACCCGTCGTCGATCCCGGCGAAATGGCGCGCGTTCGTGCGAAGCCGCTCGCGCCACGACCAGACGAGGTCGAAGAGCGGCCTCAGGTGATCGAACGCCCCGGCTCGAAACCCGGGTGAGTAGCACATCTGGACGTTGATGTTGAAGTGGTAGTCGCTCGACCACGGCGGGAAGTCGTACTCCTCGATCCACGGCCCCTGCAGCGTTGCCGCGACGCCGTTCGGGTTCGTAAGGGCCCCGAAGAGGTAGAGTCCGAAATCATGGATCTGCTGCAGCACGGGGTTGGAGAGCGAAACCGAAGCAACACGATCCCGGTACCCCGCCCACCAGCTGCGAGTCTCGCCGCGCAACGTCTCAACGCGCATCGCTTCACCGGGCTCCAACCTGCTCGCGGCTGCCGCGGAATCGAAGGTTCCGTCGTACCGGTCCACCACGAGCAGGATCTCCGAGCGCTCTTTGCGCCACGCGACCGACACGCCCGGGTCTTCGGGCAGGTCCCAGTGCCACCCGGCTACCCCGTCGGCGGTCGAAAAGGCCTCGGGCTCTGAGAACGAGAGGGCCGCGAGTCGCTCGCCCATGATGTCCCAGCTCGTCACCACGCGCACATCCTCTACGTCCTCGGCCGCACCGATCCACGCAAAATCGCGCTGCGGATGAAGGCCGACCTGCAGCGCCTTCCGCGCGCTGCCAAGGCGGTAGATCACCTCGACGAACCCCTCGCGCATGGAGAGGTTCGCCTCCGTGAGCGCACACCCCTCGCGTAGCACGAGCTCAAGGCGCCCGAGCGGCAACACGCTCGGCCGAGCCGGCTGCCCCGGCTCACTCTCCGTAGCCGGCCGGAAGATTCGCGCGATACCGGCTTCGTCGTTCGACTCGAGACACGAGCGGATCGCCGCGTAGTACTGCGCCTCGGTCCACGGCATCCCGCCGCGATGGTCCCAGAGATCCGCCCGTCCGATCGTAAGCCGCAGCACATTGTCCGCCCCCCAGACGAGCAGTCCGGTGCGGCCATTGCCCAACGGTACGCCGGTGTGCGTGCGCGGCAGCGGGAAGGCCCAGGTGAGCCGGTCGACGGGTCCACTCACACGCTTTGCGGGGTCGTCTGCAGATGCAGGGGGTGTCATATGCGTCATGACTGCCGACAGTGACCGGAGCCGGCGGCCCTGTCAAGAGACCGCGCGGAGAGACCGCCGGATCCGCGATCAGCTCAGATGCGGCGCCCTGATGTTCCCTTGTCGCTTCTTCGCACAGCCGTAGCAGAAGATCGTCTCCGGCTGCGCCTTCAGGCGGTCCTCCCCGATCGGGTTACCGCAGTCGGCGCAGATACCGTAGTGACCGGCGACGAGGCGCCCAAGAGCCGACCGAACCCGGGTAAGGCGCCGCTCCTCATGGTGCAGAAGCGCCGAGAGAGCACGCTCTTCGTTGCGGACCGTTGCATCGTCGGTCTCCTCGGTGCGATCAGCGAGCGTGAGCTCCTGGTACTCACTCTGCTGCGCCTCGAGCGACCGCAACAGCTCCTTCTCCATGGACACCAATTTCTTCTGCATCGACTTCTTGAAGCGGTTTCTCATGACGTTCTCCTGAATGCAGGGTACCCACGCCCCCAACACCCGGGAATAGCCCGATCGGGCTATCCGCGCTTGCGGATGCGCAGCGTATCGAGCAGCATGCCGGTGGGGCAGAAGCTGCGGCACCAGAGTTTGGGCTGCACGACGGAGATCGCGAGAAAGGTAAGCGCGATGACGAACGCTGCGACCGGAACGCCCACGAGGACGAAGGCGGCGAACGGCTCGATCTGCGCGAGGTCGACGCCCGGGGATGCGTAGGCGGCGACGAAGGCGCCGGCGAGGATGAGGGGGCGTGTGCGGCGCAGGAGCCTGGTTACGCCGCCGGAAAGCCGGAGCCGCGCTCCTTTGCCGGCCTTCGCGACGAGCGCCTGCAACGAACCGTAGGGACAAATACGCGTGCACCAGACATTCGTCCCGGTCGCGATCGAAACGACCGCGAACACCGCGAGGACCACGAGCAGATGCCAGGTCGTCGCGAGGTTCACCCCGTGCAGGATCATCCCCTGAAAGAGCGAGAGCGACAGGAGCGATCGCGCGACGAACCCGAGCACGATCACATTGGCGACGAGAATCGGGGTCTCCAATCTACGTCGGAACTCCTTCGAGAACGCTGCGACGGTGCCAGGAACGAGGAACACGACGGTGAGGATCTGACGCACGAGCAAAACCAGGTCTGACCCGTCAGGATCCGCGCGAGCAGCCCTGTCGTTCACGTAGTGAGTGAGGGTCTCCCGCACCGTCTCGATGATCGCGCGGCTCGTCAGCGTCGCGCCCGTCACGACGTCCACATCGTGGGCAACGGCTTCCTCTATCGTCAGCCCGTCCCAGCTCGCGAGAAGCTCCGCGTCGCGCACGTCCTCGACGAACGACGCGGTCTCGCTGTGGTCGACGAGCGACAGTCCGCGTATGGTCTCCCCATCGTCGACCTCGATCGCGAGCGACACCGGCCCGCCGTAACCGGTGACGTCGTCTACGTAGCCGGCGCTGAAAATCACCCGTGCAATGAGCTCTCCCTCTTCGTCGAGCACTCGGCACGGCTCTCCCCGCGTGTCGCAGTCGGCGACCTCCGCGGCGTCAGGATAGACCTCCTGCACCTGCGAGACGGGAACGGCGGCCTCCGCCTCGTCGGCAGGCCGCTCTCTCGACTCGAGGTACGCGTGCCGGTTCGCGAGTGCGAGGATGCCCAGGACCACGATCACGAGGTACGGAGCGCTCGACCGCAATCGACTCCAGATTGTCTGTTCAGCCATTTCAATACACAATAGGTGCACCGGGGCAGATACGGGCATAGGCCGAACGGGTTATCCGCGCGCCCGCTCCCGGACGGAGAAGGAGCGTCCATGTCACCCGCAGAGTACCCGAATGTTCTCGTGATCCACGCCGACCAGCACCGCGCCGACTGTATAGGCGCGTACGGGAATGCGCAGATCCGCACGCCGCATCTCGACGCGCTCGCGGCCGACGGCGTGGTCTACACTGATCACTTCTGCAGTTACCCGGCCTGCACACCGTCGCGCTATTCGCTTCTCTGCGGACAGCAGGTGCACCAGCATCTGTGCTGGAACAACCAGAGTACTCTCCCGCCGGGAATCGAGACGTTTCCCGGGATCATGCGCCGCGCCGGTTACTCGACGGAGGCGATTGGGAAGATGCATTTCACACCCACCTACCTCGACGTCGGCTTCTCACGAATGCATCTCGCGGAGCAGGACGGCGACGGACGGCTCGAGGACGACTACCATGACTACCTCTGCCGGCAAGGCCTGCTCGACGCAGTCGATCTCTACGACCAGCGAGCGGAGTACCGCGCCGCCGCGAGTCCCGGATACTGGGAGAGCTTTGGCGCGCAAGCCTCAGACCTGCCGGTCGAGCACCACTCGACAACCTACATCACCGACGAGGCGGAGCGGTCGGTCGAGCAGTGGTCCGGCGGCGGCAACCTCCTGATGGTCGGGTACATCAAGCCGCACCACCCCTTCGATCCGCCCGAACCATACGCAAGCCTCTACGATCCGGACCTCCTGGAGCTGCTTCCCGGCTACACGGATGAGGTCCCTGAAGACGAGCGCGCGGCGGAGTCCGGTTACTTCGACTTCAGCCGCCTCGACGAAGCAGCGCTTCGCCGGGTGATGGCGATGTACTACGGAACGATCAGCCAGATCGACGATGGAGTCGGCCGCCTGATCGCAATGCTGAAGTCAAAGGGTCTCTACGAACGCACGATCATCGTCTACACAAGCGATCACGGCGAGTACCTGGGGTTCCATCACCTCCTGCTCAAGGGCCACCGGATGTACGATCCGCTCGTGAGGATACCGCTCATCGTGAAGCCCGCCGGGCGCGGGGTGGTTGCAGGAGAGCCCGCGTCGTGCTCGCGCCTTTCGTCCAACACGGATATCGCCGCGCATCTGCTCGAGGCGTGCGGACTCGAACCGGCCCCGGGAATGTCGCGCGCCGGGCTCCGGCCTGACCGGCCGGGGCGCAGCTCCGTGATCGCCGAACACCTCTTTCCCTCAGACGGCCGGGTCGACTACATGATCCGGACGCAGCGGTACAAGCTCCTGCTTACCGGAGGTTTTGACGACGCACGGTTGTACGACCTTGCCGAAGATCCGCTCGAGCTCTGCGATCTCAGCGCAGAGAGCGAGCACGCGGCTCTTCGCGAGGAGCTCACCCGCTTGCTTTGCGGCGAGCTGCTCTTCCGCTCGCCTTCGCGCGTACACCGCGACCATTTGGCCCCCACCGCCGCACCGCTCCCGCCGCCTGAGCTCGCCCGGCGTCGCAGACGTCTCAGGGCGTGGCACGCCCAGCAGACGGGGATCGTGCCACGCTGAAGGAATCACTCAACCAGACGTCCGTGCCGTTACCCACGTGAACGTCAAAGGCGCCGGGCTCGACCACGGGCCTCATCTGCGCGTCGAGCAGCTCGAGATCCGCGGACGTGAGTGTGAAGCGGAGGCGCTCTCCGGCGCCTGGTTCCAGGTGAACCCGAGCGAACCGCCTGAGCTCGCGTTCGGGGCGTGCGACCGAGCTGTGCCGGTCGCTCACGTAGAGCTCGACGACCTCGTCCCCGACGACCCCTGCGGTGTTTCGCACGGTGAACGAGACGGTGACTCGACCATCGAGACCGATCTCCGGCGGCACGATCTCGAGGTCCGAACAGGCGAAGCTCGTGTAGCTCAGCCCATGACCGAAGGCGTACAGCGGTGTCGCCGCCTGGTCGACGTAGCCCTGCCGCGTGTAGTGGAGCATCGTCGCGTAAAGGGGGACCTGGCCAACCGACCGCGGGAAGGTCACCGGAAGCCGCCCGGCCGGATTCACGCGGCCGAAGAGGACCTCAGCGACCGCCGTTCCGCCCCGGTCTCCGGGGTACCACGCCTCCACCACCGCGGCGACGCGCCCGGCCTGCCGCTCGATCGCCGGCGGGCGTCCGTTGATCAGCACGAGGACGACCGGGGTGCGGCTCGCCTCGTCCGCGGCGGCGACGGCATCGACGACCACATCGACGAGATCCACCTGTCGCCCGGGGAGCGTGAGATCGGCGCGGTCCTTCGACTCTCCGCACGTCGCTTCCGAATCTCCGACGACGAGGACGACGAGGTCGGACCGCGCGGCGAGCTCCGCCGCCTCTCGCATCGAATCCTCCCTGGTGTCGCGGCGGCGCTGCCACCCGAGCCGGACGACCGACCCGCCGCCGGGCCGCTTGCGGTACTCGAGGCGAAT
>SLST01000149.1 GCA_007130265.1 Spirochaetales bacterium | reverse complement strand
GGAAGGGTGAAGTAGTTCTCGAGCTGGACGATTGCCTCTTCCCATGCCCGCCGCTCGAACGGTCCCTCAATGATGGTGCGAAGCGTGTACTCGGCGCCCCGTGGGTCGGGCAGCAGGTCCTCAGCGAGCACCGTCGGCGCGGGTTCCATGCTCCGCCGGTCTCCGGTTCGTTCCATCAGCTCGGTGACTCGCTGCTCGGTCTGCGGAGCAATCGCGGTGAGCCGCGGGATCAGGATGCGCGGATCGTGCAGACGCCGTCCGGTAGCGAGCCGGGACTGCAGGTCCAGGAGCGGCAGCGGCATTCGACGGACTCCCCGGATTCCCTGGAGTGTTGCTTCTGCGATCCGCTCGGGCTCGTGAAGCTCATCGGCGTGCTCGAGGGGTATCTCTGCGGGCTCGAGCGTGGCGTTCTCGCCCGGGTGAACCGTGCCTCCGCCGGCCAGCAGGAGCTCCGTGTCGACCGCGGCGTAGTAGTACGTCACCCCGGGGACCGGCAGGTCGATCAGCTGCACCGTGCCCGAATCCACCTCGCCGACGAGCGTAGCCCGTTCCAGATCCTCTATGTCCGAAAGCCGACTCGTCGACCGGTAGACCGCGACAGTGCGCCCCTCGCGGTCGGCAACAATGCTGAGCTCGATGGCGGTCTGCCCGTTGCTCGCGACGAGCGTCCACTCGAGGCGGACGACGCGTGCCGCGCGTTCTGCCGGTGTGGCAACGGACTCGATGGACACCGGCCGGTAGCTCGCATTGCGGTCCGGGACGATTACCCGATGCACCGCGCCGTCCGGGTCGACCGCGAAGACCGCGTAGAAGTAATCTCCGGGTTCCGCAGGGGTATCTATGTACGCGCGCTCGCCCGCATCCACGGTTCCCACGTGGAGAGCCTCGCCAACGGTCTCGTCCGTGATCGGCCGCTCGGCCCGGTACACGAGGTACTCCGCTACGGGCATTTTCGGTTCTTCCCACGATACTCGTATCTGCGGGTCACGCACGGAGAGCCTCATTCGCGACACCAGCGGCGCGTCCGTTGTCCCGCTGTTCGCCGTCTGCGGGGTACCTGGAAGCGCCGGGAGGAGGGCGAGCAACAGGAGGGCAAGGGTGCGACTGGCGTGTGATCCGCGCCGGGAATGCATACCACTATAGTATTCGGCATTCCCGGCCCGACGCAACAGCGCCAAAACAGCGGTGGATGCCTCAGGGGCGCTTCTGGTATATTGATCGTATTCACACGACGGAGGACATATGCATATGCTGCAGGAACTTGCCAATCCTATCCAGGAGCTCAAGGAACAGATCGAAGAAACATGGAGGCATCTTTGACTCGGACAAGCTTCGATCAGAGATAGGCGAGCTCGAACAGCGCTCCGGAGACCCCGACCTGTGGAACGATCGTGAAGAGGCCGAACGGGTGATGACCGAGCTCAAACGGAAGAAGGACCGTCTCGAGCCGTGGGAGCGGCTGATGCGGACCGTAGAGGATCTTTCGGGGCTCTATGCACTCGCCGTAGAAGAGGGTGACGCGGGCCTCGATGCTGAGATACGGACGTCGCTCGAAGCAGGCCGACGCGATTTCGATCGCCTGCAGATACAGGAGATGCTGGCCGACGAGCACGACGCGGCGGGTGCCTTCTTGACGATCCACTCGGGAGCTGGAGGGACCGAGGCATGCGACTGGGTGAGCATGCTCTATCGCATGTACACTCGATGGATCGAAACGCGTGGCTATCGAGCAACCATGCTCGATCTGCAGGAAGCGGAAGGCGGAATCAAGAGCGTGACGTTACAGGTCGACGGCGACTATGCATTTGGTTACCTGAAGGGCGAAACGGGGGTACACCGGCTGGTGCGCATCAGTCCCTTCGATTCAAGCGGGCGTCGGCATACCTCGTTCGCCTCGGTCTACGTGAGCCCCGTCATCGACGACGACATCGACGTCGACATCCGCCCCGAAGACCTGCGGGTCGACACCTACCGCGCGAGCGGGGCCGGTGGGCAGCACGTCAACAAGACGGACAGCGCCGTACGTATCACCCATCTCGAGACCGGGATTGTCGTGCAGTGTCAGAATGAGCGAAGCCAGCACAAGAATCGCGCGATGGCGATGAAGATGCTCAAAAGTCGTCTGTATGACTACTACCGCGCCGAGCAGGAGGCCGAACAGGCGAAGAGCGCGGCGGAGAAGAAGGATATCTCGTGGGGGAATCAGATCCGATCGTACGTGTTCCAGCCCTACACGATGGTCAAGGATCTGCGCACGCGGCACGAGACCGGGAACGTAGAAGCAGTCATGGACGGTGATCTCGATCCGTTCATCGAGTCGTACCTGCGAGCCCGCTGGAACGAGGGCTGATGACCCCGCGCGTCCTCGTCGTAGACGATCTGCCGTTCATGCGGTCGCTGCTCGGCGACATTCTACGGAATGCCGGGATGCAGATCGTCGGAAAGGCGGAGAGCGGACGCGAAGCGCTCAATATCTATGCGGCCGTACGGCCCGACGTCGTCCTCCTTGATATCGCGATGCCGGAGATGGACGGGCTGACCGCGTTGCGTCGGCTTCGCCGCGACGATCCCGGCGCCCGTGTCATCATGTGCAGCGCGCTCGGCGAGCAGGCGATGATCGTACGGGCCATCCAGCTCGGGGCGCGAGACTTCGTCATCAAACCGTTTCGCCCGGAGCGCGTCGTGAGCGCGATCACCAGGACGCTCGAGGCCGATGGCGTGCTGGAGGGCCGACGTGACGACCGATAGGGGCCGTCGCCTTCCTGCGCTGCTCGCGGCCGGGCTGCTGCTGTGCGGCGCAGCCGCGCGTGTGGGAGGAGACACTCTGCCGGAATCGGTGACGGCGCTCCTGCCGGCGGAGCGCGACGTTTTCCGCGTCGGTATCGCCCGGCTCTCCGGGGAGGGCCTGTCTCAGGAGGCCCGCAGCGCGGCGGAGACCTTCCCGCGGTTGCTCTACGAGCAGATTGGCGAGATAGACGAGCGGGATCTCTCGGGTGACGAGCTCGAAGCGTACGCGGCGGTGCGGCTTCGCACGGCGAAGCGCACCGCCGCGACACGGCTGCGCTCGGCGGTCGCCGCGAGAGACCGGCTCCTGTTCGAGCCTCTCGCCGTCGGACCGGCAGCGCGGAGCGCCGCGCGCGAGCGTCTTGATCGGGCAGAGGAAGCGGTCGACGAAGCGCGGGCCGTGCTCGACCGCCTCGATGCAACTGAACCGGACGACGTGCCTGGCGCTCCTCGCCGTCCGCTTGAGTACTGGTCAGGCCACGAGGCAGGCCTCCTGCTTTCGCTCGATTCGACGCCGCATGCCCTCGCCGTGGACGAGGATCTCGATCTCCTGCTCTGGGGCTCAATCGAAGAGATCGAGGGGTATCTGGCCGTCGATCTGTTCATCTACCATCGTTTTCTCGAGCGCAACACCGCGGCGGGGTCCACGGTCGCAAGGCCGGAGGATCTCAGCGGCGATACACCACTCGTTGCCGGTGATGTTGCGCGTGCCGTGCTCGGTCGCGACTTCGCGACGCTCGTCGTAGCGACGCGGCGCGCTGATGCGGAGACGGCTGCGGCCGCCGATGCGGCGGTCAGGGTCGGCGGAGTCCTTCGCGGGTTTTCCCGCGCAGAGGCGCGATTTCTCAGACCGGGCGCACACGAAATTCGTGTGGAGCTCGGCGACCGCGCGTCGGTCCGCGTTGTGGAGCTCGCGCCGGGAGAGCGTCGCGTCGAGCGGGTCGAACCACCGCCGCCGGTATCTCGATTGGTGCGGCTGCAGAGCTCACCTTCCGGCGCAGATGTCTACGCCGACTCCGTTTGGGTCGGCCGTACGCCCCTCGAGCACGAGTTTCCCGCCTCATCGACGATTGTCCGCATGCGGCGGGAGGGGTATCTCGAATCACGGTTCGTGGTGAACGCCGGCTCGCCGGACCTGCTCAGCCGTGCCCTGCTACCCGACAAGATCGACTGGACCGAGGAGTTGCGCGCCAGCCGCGACGGGTTCTACCAGGCGCTCACCTGGTTCGTGCTGTCGGTGCCGGTGACGGTTCTGCTCCATGGTGGGTTCGAGAGCGTTCGCGCGGCGTTCCCTGCGTCCGACAGCACGGCTCTCTCGCGTGAAGAGCTCGATCGGCTCGCGAGACGCGGCAATATCCTCTACTGGTCGTCGATCGGTGCGAGGCTTCTGAACGCGGGGCTCTTCGTGAATCTGCTCCTCTCCGTTTTCGACTACCTCGCGGTAGGAGAAGGGCCGCACAATCAGTAGGTTAGGAAGCGATGAAAAAGAAAGGGCTGGGTGCTCGACTGCGCGCCCTTCTCGGCGGAGGGCTTGATTCCGAAGAGTCGTTCGAGGATCTCGAGGACACGCTCGTCGAGGCTGATATCGGCGCGCGCACCGCGATGGAGATCGTCGACCGGTTGCGGGACATGAGCCGGCGCGAGCGTGCCTCGAATCGTGACGAAGTCGTGGAGTTGCTCCGCTCCGAGCTCGAGTCGCTCGTGCAGGAGACCGATTTCCGCCTCGACCCGGATCGGCTCAACGTCGTCCTTGTTCTCGGGGTCAACGGTGTCGGCAAGACGACGACGATCGCGAAACTCGCTGCGCATTTTCGCGAGACCGGCCAGGCGGACTCGATCTGTCTCGCGGCCGGTGACACGTTCCGGGCCGCCGCCGTCGAACAGCTTTCGATCCATGCCGAACGCGTCGGTATCCGTATCGTCAAGCAGGGAACCGGCGCGGATTCTGCGGCGGTCGTGTACGACGCGGTGGAGAGCGCGCGCACTCGCGGGGAGCGCCTCGTTCTTGCGGATACCGCCGGGCGAATGCACACCCGCAAACACCTCGTCGAGGAGCTGTCGAAGATAGATCGTGTCGTCAGTTCGCGTGCACCGGATGCCTCGTACCGGCGGTTGCTCGTGATCGACGCTACCACCGGGCAGAACGGTCTGCAGCAGGCGGAGGTGTTCGCCGGCGCCGTGCCGCTCGACGGGATCGTCCTTGCGAAGTACGATTCGACGGCCAAGGGCGGCATTCTTGTTCCTATCTCGCGCCGGCTCGGCATACCGACCGCCTTTCTCGGGGTAGGTGAGAAGTACTCCGACCTGCGACCGTTTCGCCGCGACGAGTACGTCAGGGAATTGCTCGATCTGTCATGATGCGCTCCGTCCTGGCAGCCAGACTGCTGCTTGTCCTGCTGCTGCTCAACTGCTCGTTCTCTGCCTCTGCCGAGTGGTACGAGTCCGACGAGTCCGGAGTCACGAGGTCTCCTGTCGAGGAAGGCGATCGCGCCCACCACGACTACCTTCTCCACGTAGAGCGTAGTGCCGGGCTCGAGGTGCAGACGCTTTACCATCACGACGATCCGGTGCGCCGAACCGAGCTCGAGTATGACGGCGAGCGTCTCGTCTCGAGGCGCATCTACCGGAACGACCGGCTCGAGGCGACCGAGCACCTGCGCTACTGGGCCGACGGTTCGCTGCGACTCATCCGGCGGATTGGAGACCGTGGGACGTCGGTCGAGTATCGTTATCACGACGGACGTCTCATGGAGGAGTGGATCGACGCCGGATCGAGTCGCGAGCACCTCGCGTACGACGAGGTCGGCAGGCTCGAAGAACGTACCCACTGGGACGGTGAGGACATCCTGGAACGCGAGACACGCGAGTACTGGGGTGATCTCGCGGACGACAGGATGCGGCGCATGGTCGTCGCTTCGCGGGATGGGGAGACGACGTACCGGTACGACGAGTCGGGGCGGCTGCTCGGATCGTCCGTGTCGCTCGACGGAGCGCTCGACCTGGAACGGTCACGACGCTACGAAGACGGGCTTCTAGTGGAGGAGCGAGAGGAGCGAGATGGGGTAGCGCGCGTACGGCGCTATGAGTACGACGACGACGGAATCCTTCGGCAGGAGCAGATTTCGGAGGACGGTCGACTCCTGCGGGTCGTCGATCATCTGGCAGTCGAGCGCGAGTACACTCGCGTTGAGACACTCTACCGCGACGGTGCGGAGATTCTGAGAGTCTACTACCATGGAGAGGATCGCTTACTCGAAGAGGTGATACGCGACGGCGGGGTCGTACGCACGCGGCGATTCGGCGTCGGGCGCGAGGAGGCGCGATGAAGTCGGGATGGGTTCTCTTCGTCTCAGCGCGGTACTTTCGAACCAAGCGTCGGGAGAAGGGCCATACCGCCGGCGTGCTCTCGGTAGTCGGAATCGCCGCCGGCGTGATGACGCTCATCGCCGTGCTCGCGGTCATGAACGGATTTCAGTTCGGTACGATCGAGGACATCCTCGAGATCGGGAGCTTTCACCTGCAGGTCGACACGCCGCACGCCCGCACCGATGCGGCCGCGCTCGCCGGGCTTTCCGGGGTGCGAACCGCGGTGCCGTACGCCGAGACGCACGGGCTCGTCTACGGGCACTTCGCGGACCCGCTGGCAATGCTCATTCGTGCCGTCCCTCCTGACGTGTTTGAGGCCGACCAACGGTTGGCAGGTCGGCTCGAGATCGTATCGGGGCGCTGGGACCTGGCCGACGGCGGGATCGTTCTGGGACTCGAGCTCGCCCGGCGCCTCGGCGCCCGAGTCGGGGACACCGTCGACGTCGTCGGTTTCAGCGGCGCCTTCTCCGCTGCTGATCCGGCCGCGACTACCTTTCCGGTAACAGGGATCTTCAGGAGCGGGTTTCTCGAGTATGACGGGGGGTGGGGTTTTGTAGGCTTTGGCTCCGGGGCGGGTTCCCTCGGACTGGACCCGCCTGGCCGGGTGGGGGTGAAGCTCGAGGATCGATTCCGCGACCGGATCACGGCCCGTCGGGTCGAGACGCTTCTGCCCGGAAGCACAGTCGAGACCTGGAGAGAGTACAATCGGGCCATTTTCGGGGCGTTGCGGCTGGAGAAGTCAATGATGATGCTTCTCATCGGGCTGATTTTCGTCGTCGTGGCGGTGAACATCTACCAGTCGTTGCGTCGCAGTGTCGTCGAGCGGACCGAGGAAATCGCCGTGCTCAAGGCGCTCGGTTCTACGCCGCTGCGGCTGCAGACGGTCTTCGTGCTCGAGGGTCTGTGGATCGGGTTGCTCGGCGGGGGTCTGGGACTCGCCCTGGGTCTGCTCGTGGCGCAGAACATCAACGCGCTTTTCGCCGCCGCGGAGATCGTGGTCAACGCCTTTGCCTTCGCCGGCGAGTGGCTGATGGCCCTGTTAGGCGGCGATCGTCCTGCGTCTGGCTCGTTTTCGATCTTCAGTCCGGCCTACTTCTACCTCGAGGAGGTACCGGCGGTGCTTGTGCCGGTGGAGGTGGCGGCGATCGTCGGCTTTGCGGTGTTGAGCGCTACGGTCGCCGCGTATGCGGCCTCGAGACGGGTGAGTATGATATCGCCGGCCGGCATTCTGAGGTATGAGTGATGAGCATCGTCAGGCTGCGGGGGGTGAGCAAGACCTTCAGGAGCGGAGAGACCGATCTGACCGTCCTGCGCGGAATCGATCTCGAGCTCGCCCAGGGCGAAATCGTCTCAGTCAGCGGTTCCTCCGGTAGCGGGAAGAGCACCTTGCTCAACCTTATCGGAGGGCTCGATCGGCCCTCCGGCGGCGAAGTCTACGCCTTCGACTACGCCGTTCACTCGCTGAACGAGGCCGACCTGACCGGGTTCCGCGCGCGCCGTCTCGGTTTCGTCTTTCAGTTTCACTTCCTCTTGAAGGACTTCACCGCGGTGGAGAACGTCATGCTTCCCGCCTTCATGATCGGGGTGCCGCGGCGGGAGGCAACCGCCCGTGCCGAACGGCTGCTTGCCGAGGTGGGGCTGTCCGGGCGTCTCCATCACTACCCTTCGCAGTTGTCCGGCGGAGAGAGACAGCGCGCGGCGCTTGCCCGGGCCCTCATCAACGAACCGGGCCTGCTGCTCGCCGACGAGCCGACCGGAAACCTCGACGCCGAGAACAGCGCACGAGTCGAGTCCGTCCTTCTGGACGTCGTTCGCGCGCACGGAACGACCTTGGTGATCGTGACCCATGACGAGCGGCTGTCGCGGCTCGGTGACCGGCGGCTGCATCTCGATCGCGGCCTCCTCGTAGAACCATGACGATCTCCTCGTCGATTCTCCTCGCGTTCCGGTTCCTCTTCGGCCGGGCCGGAAACTCCAACGCGACGCGCCGGATCCGCGGAGGCATCATCGGCGTCGGCCTGAGCCTCGTGCCCCTGGTCGTTGTCCTTCAGGTGGCGGACGGCATGATCGCCGGTATCACCGCCCGCTACATCGAGGCCGGCTCCTACCACATCCAGGCGATCGCCCGTCACACTCCACAGGAGGAAGACCTCGAGCGCTCGCTTGAGACGCTCTCGTCGCTGGCCGGAGTGCGGCTACTCACCGCCGAGCGCCAGGGACTCGGACTCGCCGCCGCCGACGAACGCCGCACTGCCGTCACGATTCGAGCCGTGGAGCCCGACCTCTGGCACCGCGACCCCTCGCTCCGCGAGTACCTGGAGTTCTCCTCCGGCGAATGGAATCTCGATTCCGGAGGTATCCTCGTCGGCGAGTACGTCGCCCGCCAGCTGGGCATAGCAGTAGGCGACGCGGTGAGAATCCTGACCGCTCGTTCGCTCTCCGGCGGCCGCATCCTGCCGCGGACGCGCGCTTTCACCGTCCGCGGCGTGCTGTCGAGCGGATACGCCGACCTCGACCGCCTCTGGGTCTTCATCCCGTACGGCGAAGGCGCGCCGATGCTGCCGCAGGAGAGCTCTCGATTTCTGATCGGCATGAAGATTGACGATCCGCTTGCGCTGCCGAATCCGCTCTTCCGGCCGCCGTCACGGGCCGCCGAAGAACGCGCTGTGAGCACCGTCGACGCGGTCAGGGCGGCGCTCGGCACGGACTTCAGGGTTGCGACGTGGTTTGAGAGCGAACGGGCGAAGTATATGAGCTTCCAGACCACGAAGGATCTGCTCATCTTCATCATGGTGCTTATCGTCATAGTCGCCGCGGTCAATATCTCGTCGACGCTCGTCATGCTCGTACTTGAGAAACAGGAAGAGATCGCGATCGTCAAGAGCTTTGGCGCTTCGCCGGGCGGCATCATGTACGCCTTCGTCATCGCCGGTCTCGTCCTCGGCGCGATGGGCGCCGCTCTCGGCGTGTCGGTCGGACTCGTGATTGCGATCAACATCAACGAGGTTCTGGCGGGTCTCGAGTGGTGCCTCAACGCGGTGGCATGGGCGGCGGCCACGGTCGCAGGGCTCTTCACCGACGCGGCCTACGTACCGTTCGAGCTCCTGTCGCAGGATTACTACCTCCAGGAGATACCGATTGCGATCCGCCTCTCGGACCTCGTCCTGGTGACCGTCCTGACGCTCGTCCTTGCGGCCGTGGCCGCCTGGTTCCCTGCGCAGCGCGCCGCACGCGTGCGTCCGCTTGACGTCCTCACGAGGCATTGACCACGCCTACGCCGCGCTGTACCCTGTCGGCAATCAGGAGCAGCCCGTGTTGGACTTGGCACTCATCCGCAATCAGAGGGAAGCCGTAGAGGAGGCGCTGCGCAAGCGCATGGACGACGTTGACCTGTCGGGATTGCTCGACCGGGACGCGCGTCGGCGGGAGCTCGTCGGCGACGCAGACGAGCTGAAGGCACGACGAAACCAGGTCTCATCGGAAATACCTCGCCTCAAGAAGGCCGGCGAACCCGTTGACGCTCTTCTGTCCGAGATGAAGGACGTCTCCGCGCGGATCAAGGCGATGGACCAGCAGATACGCGAGCTCGATGCAGCGATTCGCGACGAGCTCGTGCGACTGCCGAATCTGCCCGCGGATGACGTTCCTGCCGGAGACAAGGAGGCGAACACGGTGCTGCGCTCCTGGGGCGAGCAGCCGCGATTCGATGTCGCGCCACGCGATCACGTGGACCTCGTGACTTCGCTCGGCCTCATCGACTACGAGCGCGGGGTGAAGATGGGCGGGAACGGTTTCTGGCTCTATCGCGGGACCGGTGCGCGGCTTGAGTGGGCGCTTCTGAACTTCTTCATCGAGAGCCACCTCGCCGACGGATATGAGTTTGTTCTCCCTCCGCACCTCCTTACGTACGAGTGCGGATTCACCGCCGGTCAGTTCCCCAAGTTCGAGGACGATGTCTTCCAGATCCGCAGTGAGTCCGAAGGGTTTTCCCACTTCATCCTGCCGACCGCCGAGACGGCGCTGATCAACTTCCACCGGGATGAAATACTCAGCGAAACGGAGCTGCCTCGGAAGTACTTCAGCTACACGCCGTGCTATCGCAAGGAAGCCGGAAGCTATCGGGCGCAGGAGCGCGGCATGATCCGCGGCCATCAGTTCAACAAAGTCGAGATCTTCCAGTTCACCGCGCCGGAGGAGTCCGGCCGTGCTCACGAGGAGCTCATGGCCAAGGCCGAGAAGCTCGTTCAGGACCTCGGTCTGCACTATCGTGCGAGTCTGCTCGCGGCACGCGATGCCTCAGCGTCCATGGCCAAGACGTACGACATCGAGGTCTGGATTCCCAGCATGAATCAGTACCTCGAAGTGAGCTCGGTTTCGAACGCGCACGACTATCAGGCTCGACGCGGAAACATCAGGTTTCGGCGTGAAGGGCACAAACAGACGGAGTTCGTTCACTCGCTGAACGCCTCCGGTCTGGCGACGAGCCGCATCCTTCCCGCGCTGGTCGAGCAGGGTCAACAGGCCGACGGATCCGTGCTCCTTCCTCCGGCGCTTGCCCGACGGCTCGGCACGGACCGGCTGTCGGTGCGCGACGCGTAGCGCCCGGCAGAATCTCCCGCTTCGCCCGCGCCGCCAACTTTTTTCGTCCCTTCGCAAAGATTGGAGGAACTACGCCGCGCTTTTCGCTACTATTGAAGACGATGAACGAACGCCAATGCGACGGGTGCGGCAACACCGCGGGCCGGGTGCGGGTCTATCAGACGAAGGGCAGCGAGTACAGTGAGCTCTGGCTGTGCAGCGTGTGTGCCGAGGCGCTTGGCGTCGAGGAGGCCGCCCCCGCGTTCGCGCCGACGGTCGGGGAGATACTGGGGAGTGCTCTCGGAGGCTCGCCAAATCGAAGCTGTCCGGTATGTGGCACACGGTTTCGGACGATTCGGCAGACCGGTCGGGCCGGGTGTGCCGAGTGCTATCGGGTCTTTCGCGCGCGTATCCACTATCTGCTTGATCAGGCGGGACTTACCGAAGAGCACGTGGGCCGCTATCCGGCCCGCCTTGGTTCGTACAAACGCCTGCTCGTCGATCGTGAGGTCCTGCGAGATCGGCTGACCGACGCGTTGGCGCAGGAGGACTACGAGCAAGCCGTGACGCTGCGCGACCAGATGCGCGCGCTCGAGGAGCAGCCCGATGCCGACGTCTGAAGTCGCACGATTGCCGCCGGCGCCCTCGTGGGCGTGCGGGACCGGTCCTGAAAGCGACGTCGTACTCGCCTCGCGCGCCAGGCTTTCCCGGAATCTCGCCGGTATACCGTTTCCGCACGCCGCCTCCGACTCTGAGCGAAGGGCTGCCGAGCGACAGATCATGCAGGTGGTATGGGAGGAGCTGTTTCCCTCGCCGCTTGGGGCTCGAGCGCTCGATCTGGCTCCCGAACGTCTGTCTGAGGTCGAGCGGAGCTTCCTTGCCGAGCGGTCGCTGTTGGATACACCCATTCCGTGGCGTGTCCTTGCCACCGATGACGAGCGTCTCGCGGTTCAGATCGGGGCCGTTGATCACCTTCGTATCATCGGGCTCGCGCCCGGATTCGTGCCCTCGCGGGCGCTGGAGGTCGTTCGGGATACCGACAGGGCGCTGGAGCAGGGGCTGAACTACGCGGTCGCCATGGACTGGGGCTATCTCTCAAGCGAGATCATGAACCTCGGCACGGCGCTGTGCGTCTCAACGCTCGTCCATCTGCCTGCGCTGTCCCTGCTCGACCAGATCGGATCGATCAGCGAAAGCATGGAGAACTCCGGGTACGAACTGGTGCCGTTTCCTCCCGTGAACCGGATGCCGACCGGCGAGGCGGGAGCTCACCGAGCGCCGCGGGGCGCCCGGCAGCCGTCGAGCGACGCCACGCTCTATCTGCTGCGGAATCGGCGTACGCTCGGGTCGGATGAGGTCGCTGTCGTGGCCAAGCTTGAAGAGTACACATCCACGTTGGTACATTATGAGCGTGGCGCGCGGCAAGAGCTTCTGGCCTCCAAAGGTGAGGAGATCAGCGATTCGGCGAATCGGGCGCTCGGCGTCCTGCGTTTCGCGAGGTGTCTTCCGGCTTCGGAGGCATGGGCATTGATTAGCCGCCTGCGGCTTGGAGTGGTGGCCGAGGTGGTATCTGGTGTTTCGGTTGAGACGGTGACCGCGCTTCTGTTTATCAACCAGGACAACCATGTAGAGCAGAGACGCGCCTGTGAAGGGAACGGAGAGGACGGAGGTACGGCTCGTGCCCGCATCTTTCGCGAGATGCTTGGAGTGAGCCGGGCCGATTGAGGCTGGGAGGATTACATAGATGTTCAAAGGTTTGACGCAACGGGCCCAGAAGGTCCTCACGATACTTGCCCAGGACGAGGCGAAGAGATTTCACTCCGACCAACTCCTGCCCGAGCACATCATGCTTGCGCTACTCAAGGAGGGCGGGGGTCTCGGGTACAAGGCTCTTGAGAAGGCCGGAGTCGACCCCGCCAAAATGCAGATCGAGATCGAGAAGGAGATCCCGCGCAAACGTGGCGGTTTCATCCTCGGAGACGTCCCACCGTCCGCCCGCGGCAAGAAGGTTCTCGAGGACAGCGCCGAGGAGGCGCGAAACCTGGGGCATGAGTACATCGGGACCGAGCACTTGCTGCTTGCATGCGCCCGTGAGTCCGACAGCGTCACGACGCGGTTCCTCGCGGAGTACGGTTCCGGCTGCGACGCGCTTCGCGAGATCATCTCCGACCTCAGCGGCTCGGTGCAGCCGGCCGCGAGCAGCGGGACGCCGGCGACCCGCAGCACTCAGCAGAAGCGGAAGACTACAGGACAGTCGGCCTCAACGAAGAAGAGCACCCCGACGCTCGACGAGTTCAGTCGCGATCTGACGCAGTACGCGCGCGAGGACAAGCTCGATCCGGTCGTTGGGCGAGGGCGTGAGATACAGCGCGTGATCCAGATACTCGCGCGGCGAACGAAGAACAATCCTGTGCTGATCGGTGAGCCGGGCGTCGGCAAGACCGCGATTGTCGAGGGGCTCGCGCAGCGTATCGTCGACGGGAGCGCGCCTGAGGTTCTGATCGGCAAACGGGTGATGACGCTCGACCTCGCGTCGCTGATCGCCGGAACCAAGTATCGCGGCGAGTTCGAGGAGCGTCTGAAGCGCGTCATGAAAGAGATCATCACGGCTGGAAACGTCGTGCTGTTCATCGACGAGCTGCATACCATTATCGGCGCCGGCGGCGCGGAAGGTGCGATCGACGCGAGTAACATGCTGAAGCCTGCGCTGTCGCGAGGCGAGATCCAGTGTATTGGCGCAACGACGCTGAACGAATACAAGAAGTACGTCGAGAAGGACGCTGCGCTCGAGCGTCGGTTTCAGACGATCTACGTCGACGAACCGACCGTCGAGGAAACTCTCGAGATTCTCAAGGGCATCAAGGAACGCTACGAGGATCATCACAACGTCAGTTACACGCCTGGCGCTCTCGAGATCTCGGCGCTGCTCTCGCGTCGGTATATCACCGATCGGTTCCTGCCCGACAAGGCGATCGATCTGATCGACGAGGCCGGCAGTCGAAAGCGTATTCACAACTCGGTGCGTCCGACTGAGCTCGCCGAGCTCGACCGGGAGATCGAGAAACTGAACGCCGAGAAGCTGAGCCTTGTCAACAGCCAGAATTACGAGCGGGCCGCCGCCGTGCGCGACCAGGTTCGTCAGCTGAAGGCGAAGGTCGAGGAGATGAAGACCCAGTGGAAGGTGACCCTGAAGACCGAACAGAATGTGGTCGATTCCGAGGACATTCAGTACGTGCTCTCGGACATCACCGGAATACCGCTCTCGCGCATCGCGCAGAGTGAAAGCGAGAAGCTGCTGCAGATCGAAGCGGAGCTTCACCAGACGGTCGTCGGGCAGGACCCGGCGATCCAGGCTGTCTCGTCGGCGATCCGTCGAAGCCGGACCGGGCTCTCGTCGCCGCGTCGGCCCATGGGTTCGTTCGTCTTCCTGGGGCCGACGGGAGTGGGCAAGACGCTGCTGGCGAAGACGCTCGCGGAGTTCCTCTTTGGGAGTGAAGACGCACTGATCCGCATCGACATGTCCGATTTCATGGAGAAGCACAACGTGAGCCGTCTCGTCGGCGCGCCTCCCGGGTATGTCGGGTACGACGAGGGAGGGCTCCTGACCGAGAAGATCAGACGGAAGCCGTACAGCGTCGTTCTGTTCGACGAGATCGAGAAAGCACACCCGGATGTCTTCAACATTCTGCTCCAGGTACTCGAGGAGGGGCAGCTGCAGGATAGCCTCGGCCACACGGTGAGCTTCCGAAACACCGTGCTCATCATGACGAGTAACGCAGGCGCGCGCGAGATTACGCGCGAGTCATCGGTCGGTTTCAAGACGATCGACGGACTGATGGACTACCGTGACATCAAGTCGAGTGCGATGAACGAGCTCAAGCGGTTGTTCCGACCCGAGTTCATCAACCGGGTCGATGAAATCGTCGTCTTCCACAGTCTCGACCACGAGCAGGTTCGCTCGATACTCGAGATCGAGCTCGCCGAGGTACAGACCCGTCTCGCCGAGAAGGAGATAACGCTCGAGGTGACGAAGCGGGCGAAGGAGCACCTCATCAAGGTCGGCTACGACGTGAAGTTCGGCGCACGGCCGTTGCGACGCACGATACAGCGGGAGATCGAGGATCCCCTCGCCATGGAGATCCTCAAGGGCCGATTCGGCGAAGGCAGCCACATCGTGGTGACGATCAGGAACGACAAGATCGGGTTCCGGGAGAAGAAGCGCGCGTCAACGACGGCGAAAGAGGTCAGCGCGGCGACGGTATAGCAGCGAATCGCTTGACCACGGCAACCGGTTTCTAGCACCTTCACCGCATGGTTGTAGATGCACGTAACCGGGCCCGGGAGTCGGGCGGCCTCTGGTGACCCGCCCGCGGTTCGACGCGATCGACATTGCCGCAATCCTCGCGGAGCGTGCGCCGGATCTCGCCCGTCGGCTTCCCCCGGGAACGTACGCTCTCTTGCGGCTTGTCCTTCACGAGCGACTGCTCAACGCCCTTCTGACGGGCTACCAGAGCTACGGGCCGGGTGAGTTTTGCGAAGCGGTGCTCGACAGGCTCCGGGTGACGGTGCGGATCGAGAACCGGCACTATCTCGAGGCCGCCCGGAGGCCCGTCGTCTGCGCGAATCACCCGTCTGGAGGGATCGAGGGCCTCGCGTTGATCCTGGCGCTCTCCCGCACCCGCGGCGGCTGTCTCTTTCCCGGAAACGATCTTCTCTCGCTGCTCCCACCGCTCGCCCCGATTATCGTACCGGTCGACCGTGGGCGGCCGAAACGCGCGCACGCCGCCGCATTCGAGCGGGCATTCGCCGGCGACGCTCCCATCCTTGTCTTCCCCGCCGGTGTCACCGCACGCGTCTACGCAGGCGTGCTGCGTGAGTTTCCGTGGGCGCCGACCTTCGTTACGCGCGCGCGCCGCCACAGCCGCGACGTCCTGCCCGTCTGGGTGAGCGGCCGCAACTCACGCCACTTCTACCTCATTCACAAGCTGCGACGCACCTTCGGCGTCTCGATCAACGTCGAGATGACTCTGCTTCTCGATGAGCTGCTGCGCCGCCGCGGCGATCGCGTAACGCTGCGTTTCGGCCCCCCCCGCGAGGTGGACCATCCGGCTGTGGATCGCGATCCGCGTGCCTCAGACCGCCGGTTCGCCGAGCAGCTGCGTCGTGAAGTCGAAGAGCCGCAACGGAGGGAACAATGGTAGAGATAACGCCTGCAGGAGACCCTCGCCGCATCGCCCTGGAGCTCACCGAGGATACGCGCGTCGCGCGGTTCAAAGACCTCGAGATCCACCTCGTTACCGCGGGTGAGGCGCCGGCAGCGATGGATGAGATCGGCCGTATACGGGAACGCGAGTTCCGGAAAGTCGGCGCCGGACGGAATGTGGCGCGCGATATCGATTCGTTCGATACCGGGTGGCCGTGGTACTCACAGCTCATTTCCTGGGACCCCCTGGAACGTCAGATCGTCGCGGTCTACCGCGCGATCCACTGCAGCTGGGCGATGCGGCATGGCGGACTCGACGCACTGCGCACCTCGCGGCTGTTCCGTTTCAGCGAACCCTTCGTCCGCGAGTATCTCGCGAGATCCGTCGAGCTCGGGCGTTCGGTCGTCAACCAGGAAGCGCGGCGTGCGCTTCAGGGACTCTTCTCTATCTGGACCGGGCTGGGCGCGATGACTCGTGAATGGCCGGACGTCGGCTACCTGTTCGGCAACGTCTCGCTCTACCGCTCGCTTCCTCCGGACGCAGTCGCGCGGATCACCGGGTACCTCTTTCGGCATCACCGGGCTGAGGCTGGGCTGGTGGTCGGCCGCATCCCGTATCAAGCTCCCCGCGTCGATCGGCACGAGTCGCCGGAGACCACCGCCGCAGAGGCGCTGGAGGCGGTTCAGCGGGAGGCCGGGCGCGCGGGGTGGGGCTTCCCTCCGATCCTGCTCTCCTACCTCAAGGCGCATCCCGGCATGCTTGCCTTCGACGCCGCCGTTGACGCCGACTTTGGTGATGCGGTCGAGGTCGCCATCGCCGTCCCCATCAACGGGCTCAATCCCCGCACCGTGTTACGGTTTCTCGATCCGTACGAGAGCACCAATCCTTCCCGTTTCGTGCTTCCGGAAGCGCCATGAGTCTCGGTGTCGGGGCGATCGTCGCGATGGCGATCGGGATCGTGGGAAGCTCTGCCGTCCATCTTTCGAAAGGTGTCATGAAGCTGGGAATCTCCGGGCTGGGGGCCGGCGGTGCTTCCGGCGGTGCTTCCGGCGGTGCTGCGACGCCCGCGGTGGCGGTCGCTATCGCGGCGGCCCGCCGTCGTTCCCGCGTCATCTACGCACTCGGCATAGCGCTTAACTTCACGACGCCGCTCTGGGTCATCGTCGCCAACCGGTTCGCACCGACGGTGTACTACACGTCGATGTACGGGCTCGGACTCGGGGCGCTGCTGGTCTACTCGCGCCTGCGCCTCCACGAACACATCGCGCCGCGCCAGCTACTCGGCGTCCTTCTGATCGTTTCCGGGACCCTCGTTATCGGAGTCTCGGAGCTCACCCAGGATGTGCCTTCGCTGTACGATGCGTCGAGATCCCGCCTGTTCATCGTCGCCGGGCTCTGGATCCTCCTGACGCCGCTCGCGGCGGTGCTGATGCGGGGCGGGCGTCCGGCGATTCAGGAGATCCTCTTCGGTGTAGCAGGGGGCGGGCTGGCGGCACTCGACGCGATCGCGAAAGGCGTCGCACAGTCGGGTGAGGCCGGCAACACCTTTCTGCCGACGACCGGAGCGAACTGGGTGCTCTTCGTGCTGAGCTTCATCGGCGCGGCGGGAGCGTTCGGAATGATCCAGTGGTCCTATCTGAGGTCGTGCCGTGCGTCGATGATGAGTGCGACCTATGATCTTGCCTATGTTGCCGTTCCCCTGTTGCTCGTACCGTTCATCCTGGGGACGCCAATGGTCGGGCCCTGGTGCATCGTCGGCATCGCCCTTCTGGGAATCGGCGCCGCGTTGACCGCGGGAGGCGAATATGTTCGCACGAGCCGGTGATGTGATCGGAAGGAACCAGCGTTGCGTCAACCCGGCCGACGGCGACGCCGCCGCGGCGTCAGTCGTAACGGTAGCCGCCGGCCTCTTCCTCAAGGTCGACGCCGAGCGCGAGAACCATGCGGTTGACGAAGTTGAAGTAGGAGACAACCAGCGTTGCGTCGAGTATCGCCCGGTCGTCGAGCCCGCAGCGGCGTAGCTCTTCCTGGATTGTCGCAGCGTCCGCGGAACCGGGCTCCCGGGTAACGAGTGATGCATACGAGCAGAGCGCCCGCTCGCGGTCGCTCAGCCCGTCGAGTCGGGCACCTACGTCAGCGAGCCGTTCGACCCGTTTGCGATTCTGCCAGTAGTGATCGAGCGCCTCGGCATGGTGTGCGATACAGTAAGGGCAGTCGTTCGCCGCCGAGACCACGACGGCCATCATCTCGCGTTGGGCGCGTGTGAGCGGTGAATGTGAGAACATGACTGTCATATAGAGGTTCATGTGATCGCGGATGCTCGCCGGGTTGAGGCTCTGGATCTTGTGAACCTCGGCCAGCTTGCCGCGGGACGAGGTGAGCTCTTCGTAGATGGCGGCGAGCTCGCCTTCGGCAACCGCCGGTTCGACAACACGGATTCGGGCCATGGCCTATGGTATAAGTTGTACGTGCAAGTGTCTACCGTGCGGGATCAACCGGCTGCCCACGGTGGAATGTCATGTAGTGGAGCGCTCCTTCGATGAAGCCGATCAGTGACTCGCGGTAGACAAGCTCGCCGTGACGCACGATCGGGGCGATGGCCCCGGAGATGATGACGCTCCATCCGGCCCTTGCGTTGGTGATCTGCATCCGCGTTCCGAGCGGCGTATCAACATGGATACGGACGATCCCGGTCAGCGGTGCCCGTACCGCAACCCGTCCGGGTCGGCGCGGCGCCACAGTCGTCCCCGCAAGGAGCGGGTTACCGGCAGCCGTCTCGACGAATGACTCACGCGTCTCGTACTCGTCAAAGAGCGGTATCCCTGAAGGCTCGGCGAGGGGATACGCCTCGGTTGTCGTCGGGCTGGGGGCAAGCCCGAAGGTTCGCTCGATCCAGGTGACCGGGTTGATGTCCGCGGCCCAGTCAAACCCGTGTCGATGGCCGGTGGCGATTGCGAAGTGGAGATGCGGATCGAGGTACTGCGTCCACGTTCCCGTTCGGCCTATCTGTCCCAGTCGCTCTCCCCGAGACACTCGCCGCGTCTCGGTGATCGTCGAACTCGACAGGTGCGCGTAGTAGTAGGTGCGATTGTCGTCGCCGTGCAACAGCACGGCGATGCCGCCCCGCGGATTGTCGAGACGAGAAGCCTCTCCAGAGGTCACGGCCACGACGGCCCTTCGGTAGAACTCCAGACGCTCCGGAGTGCCGGGCGCGAAGCCCGGATGAATGCCAATATCCACCGCCAGATTGCCGTCCCAGTGGTACTCTTCCCACCAGAGAACCTCCCGGTCGCCGGCGATAGGGAAGGCGTAATCCGCCGCTCGCGCCGACTGGGCGGAACACGCGAGGGCGAGCAACGATACCAGGATGAGCGACCGGTTCAAGAGGGTTCCGACGGTCTTCTGCGCTCTCATCGCTTCATCGGAACCCGCCGAGATCGATGAACGCATAGATCATGTTCGACATCGCCGCGCGTTCGGAGACCGACGGTCGATACGACACCGGGTCACCCTCGCCAAGAAGCATCAGCAGCAGGTGCTGCGAACTCAGCATCGAAGTCAGTCTGGTAGTGGCTGAGGCGTCCGTAACTTTGACGAGGGCTTCGCGCAGGAGTCGGCCGTCGGTCTGCCGGATCGACTCACCCTCGAAGACGAACGGTTCGATCGGGTCGACAGGGTCTCCTCCCTCGGTCGTGATCAGAGCGGTGTGCAGCCACAGTGGCGTATCGGTGTCGACGTACTGAACCGTGAGCACGAGCCGCGGTTCGTGCTCCGGGTCTACGATCGTCAGATAGACCCCTGTCTGGTCGAGCGAGAGCCGCGTATCGAACATGATCGGCAGCCGATGCGTCGTGTCGACCCCGACTCCGGGCGCAGATGATGCGAGTCGCTGCGCCTCGCGTGGATCATTGCGCAGCCCCAGGTACGGCACGCGTTCAAACTGAGCTCCCTCCAGAGGGCGGAGAACCGATTCGTCGGCCTTGAGTGCGCCCGACGGGTGCGCCGGTTCGCGACGCCCGGCGACGCCGGCTGCGTCGCGAAGGCGGCTGAGCTCTCTCTCGAGCCCCGCGAGCTCCTGCTGGAGATCAAGACGATCCTCGCGCAATGCGCCGAGCTGATATAGCGCCCGTGAAAGGTCACTCTGAAGCGACTCGAAGTCGGCCTCGAGGCGAGCGAGTTGTTCATCCCGCTCTGCGAGGTCTGTGGCGGTGCGGTCGAGCTCGCTCTCCAGCTGTCGCAACTCGTCGTTCAGAACGTGTTCATCGGAGACCGAGGATCCCTCAGACGGGGCGGTACGGCAGCCGGGGAGGAATGTGGCGACGCCTACCGTGAAGGCGAGCAAGGGGAGCGCGAAGCGTGGAAGAATGCGCATGGCACGATTGTCGGCGACGGCTTCGATTTGATCAAGCCCATCAGTTGTGGTACTCTCAGAGCAACTTGGCATGCTCTTTGGAGCCGTCACCGTGAGGTTGTATGGGAAGGGGAACAACCGCTGCGGCAAAGCGTGGCGCCGCGGCGAGACGTGGTGCCGCAGCGAAGCGCGGCGAGGCAGTAGCTGCACCTGAGAAGCAGACCTACGACGAAAGCAAGATAAAGACGCTGAGCTCTCTCGAGCATATCCGCCTGCGGACGGGTATGTACATCGGGCGACTCGGCGACGGGTCCAACCTCGACGACGGTATCTACATCCTGCTGAAGGAAGTCATCGACAATGCGGTCGACGAGTACATCATGGGAGCCGGGTCAACGATTCAGATCGATCTCAGGGGTCGACGGGCAAAGGTGCGGGATTACGGGCGAGGCATTCCGCTCGGCAAGGTCATTGAGTGCGTCAGCGTCATCAACACGGGGGCGAAGTATAACGACGATGTCTTTCAGTTCTCCGTCGGACTGAACGGCGTCGGGACGAAGGCGGTCAATGCTCTCAGTAGCGAGTTTCGTGTCGTCTCCATGCGCGACGGAAAGTACTCGGAGGCGCTGTTTCGCCAGGGAACGCTCGTTCAGGAGAAATCCGGCAAGACGAAAGAGAAGAACGGAACATACATCGAGTTCGAGCCCGACGACGAGATCTTCAACGAGTACGAGTTCAACAGCGAGTTTATCGAACAGCGCCTGTGGAACTACGCCTATCTGAACAGCGGCCTTACGCTCTACCTTGGCAAACAGAAGTTCGAGAGCAAGAACGGCCTGCGTGATCTGCTTTACAGCGAGGTCGGTGACGAGACGGTATACCCGATCGCGTACCACAAGGGCGACCGGCTCGAGATCGCGTTGACCCACACGCAGAATTACGGAGAGACGTACTTCAGTTTCGTGAACGGACAGTACACCTCGGACGGAGGCTCTCACCAGAGTGCTTTTCGCGAGGGTCTGCTCAAGGGCGTGAACGAGTTCTACAAAAAGAACTTCTCCGGCGTGGACGTGCGTGAGGGGGTGGCCGGCGCTATCGCGATCCGTATCAAGAATCCGGTATTCGAGAGTCAGACGAAGAACAAGCTCGGGAACACGGAGATACGAGGCTGGATCGTCACTGAGACGAAGAGCGCGATCGTCGATTTCCTGCACAAGGACTCAAAGGCGAACAAGGCGTTGCTCGACAAGATCCTGAGCAATGAGCGGCTTCGCAAAGAGCTCAATGCCGTCAAGAAGGAAGCCAGGGAAGCTGCCAAGAAGATCGCGCTCAAGATTCCCAATCTCAAGGACTGCAAGTACCATCTGCAGGACGGCCAGAAGGGCAGAGAATCGACGATCTTCATCACCGAAGGAGCGAGCGCTTCCGGAAGCATGGTCAGCTGCCGCGACGTGTACCTGCAGGCCATATTCAGTCTGCGCGGCAAGCCCCAGAACGTGCACTCGCGCAAACGGGCAGACCTCTATCGTAACGAAGAGCTATACAACATGATGATGGCTCTTGGCATCGAGAACGATGTGGAGGAACTGCGCTACGACCGGATCGTCATCGCAACTGA
Organism: Spirochaetales bacterium; assembly: GCA_007130265.1. GTDB lineage: Bacteria > Spirochaetota > Spirochaetia > DSM-27196 > SLST01 > SLST01. Next base: position 2,071 of record SLST01000149.1, on the reverse strand, counting down.
TGCCGACTACGACGGCTTTCACATTCGCAATTTGCTTCTGACGTTCTTCCTGAACTACTTTGAGGATCTCGTTGTGACCGGGCGCGTCTACATACTGGAGACTCCTCTGTTCAGGGTGCGGAACAAACGCGAGACACGCTACTGCTACAGCGTGAAGGAGCGTGACCAGGCGATGAAGGAGCTCGCAGGGCCCGAGGTTACGAGGTTCAAGGGCCTCGGCGAGATATCTCCGCGGGAGTTCGGGCAGTTCATCGGCCCGGACATCCGGCTCGTGCCGGTCAACCTGAAGAACATCAAGAGCATACAGGCGACGCTCGAGTTCTACATGGGAAAGAACACGCCCGAACGACGCGAGTACATCATGGAGAACCTGATATAGATGGCCTATGCAGATACGCTGTTCAACACCAACTTCCTCGAGTACGCGAGTTACGTCATTAAGGATCGCGCGATCCCGCACCTCGACGACGGGCTGAAACCTGTCCAGCGCCGGATTCTCCACAGTCTGCTGGAGATGGACGACGGGAAGTTCCACAAAGTTGCGAACGTCGTGGGCCATTCCATGCAGTACCATCCTCACGGGGATGCATCCATCAACTCTGCCCTGGTTGTCCTAGCGAATAAGGATCTGTTCATCGACAAGCAGGGGAACTTCGGCAACATACTCACCGGCGACGAGGCAAGCGCTCCACGGTATATCGAGTGCAGAGCAACCCCACTGGCTAAGCGCATGCTCTACCAGCCGGACATTACCGAGTACGAATCGTCGTACGATGGACGACGAAAGGAACCGGTGGTCTTTCCGGCAAAGTTCCCCGTGGTGCTCGTGCTCGGGGCCGAAGGAATCGCGGTCGGGATGTCTACGAAGATCCTGCCGCATAACTTTATTGAAGTGTGTGAAGCCGTCCGGATGGCCCTGCGTGGTGAGCCGTTCGAGCTCTTCCCCGACTTCCCCGGCGGCGGATATGTCGACGTCTCAGGATATGATGACGGCCAGGGAAAGGTGCTCGTGCGCGCCAAGCTCGACACCTCAGATCCGAAACGTATCGTGGTCCGTGAGCTGCCGTTCGGGTCCACGACGGAAAGTCTCATTAACAGCGTTGAAGCCGCGGCAAGGAAGAACAAAGTGAAGATCGCCTCCATAAGCGACTTCACCGCTGAGCACGTGGAAATCGAGATCAAGCTCGCCCGCGGTGTGTACACGCAGGAGGTTGTCGATTCGCTCTATGCGTTCACCGAGTGCGAGAACTCCATCAGCGTCAACCTGCTTGTCATCAAGGACGGCAAGCCTACGTCGATGACGGTCACCGAGGTGATTCAGCACCATGCAAGGCGACTCGTCGCGATCCTCAATCAGGAGCTCGAGCTCGAACGCGTCCAGCTCCTCGATCGACTCCACGCGCGAACCCTCGAACGGATATTCGTCGAAGAGCGGCTCTACAAACGGATCGAGGAGGAGAAGACGGCAGACGCGGTCACGAGGACGGTGATCGAGGGGTTCGAGCCGTACCGCAGCGAGATACGAAGGAAGGTCACGGATGAGGATGTGGACCGACTTCTGAAGATTCCGATCCGGCGGATCTCGAGGTACGACATCGACAGAGCGAAAAAGGAAATCGCCGATATCATGACGCGTCTCAAAGAGGTCGACCATCATCTGGCGAACATCACCGAGTACGCGATCGACTATCTTGGCGAAGTCGTGGGCGACTACCAGAGTGAGTACGTACGACGGACTGAGATTGGAAACTTCGAGCGCGTTGACGTCCGGGAGGCCGCGGTTCGGAACCTGAGTCTGCGCTACGACGCGTCAAGCGGGTATCTCGGCTACAACCTGTCGTCGGGAAAGGAGCTGTTCAAGGTATCGCCCTACGACCGGGTGCTCGTGATCCGTGCCAGCGGGGCGTACTCCGTCGTCACGGTCCCGGAGAAAGTGTTCGTGGACAAGGGCATGCTGTCTTGCGGGCTGGCGGACAAGGAAGTTCTCGCTTCCAAGGTGTTCAGCATCGTCTACAAGGATCGCAAGACGAACTACCCTTATCTGAAACGGACGAAGATTGAGCAGTACATC
>SLST01000539.1 GCA_007130265.1 Spirochaetales bacterium | reverse complement strand
TTTTGCCTCGAGCTCGCGGTCGACGTCCGAGCGGTCGTTCGTGTAGAGCGTTCGCACGTCGATCCCGCCCATGAAGCTCAGCCGGTCGCCGTAGTCACGGTGCAGCTCGAGCAGGTCCATCCCCGCCTTGACCTCGATCACCTGCAGGCAGTCGATTCCCGCCTCGATCAGACCCGGCACGAGCGGCGCAACGTAGCCGCACGAGTGGACGATGACCGGCAGGTCGTGCGCCTTGGCGTGGTCGAAGGTGAGGCGGTGGTAGGGCTGGATGATCTCGCGGTACATCGCCGGCGACATGAAGGGCCGCTCCTTGAACCCCATGTCCTCGTAGTACCAGATGCCGTCCGGGTATCCCTCCTGCGCGAAGAGGATCTCCTGCAGCGCAATCGTAAGCTCGGCATACGTCGAAGCCATGTCGCGCACCCAGTCGGGGTCGAGCGCCATGCCGACGAGCATGTGCTCGTGCCCGCAGACCGGATGCATCAGCTCGAAGACGTTGACGCCGGACCAGCAGAAGAAGCGGTCGGCCTTGCGCGCCGCATCGCGCGCGGCGCGGTACGCCTCGAAGTTGATCCGCCGGGGGTCGGGTGTCAGCTTGGGCTTGATGAGCTCCTCCCAGGCGGCTCGCTCGGTGACGGCGAAGTCGACGTGTTCGGGCGTTGCGTTGTGAAGCTTGTGCCGACGAAGCACCGCCCCGTTTCCGTCGCGGGTCAGGATCGTCTCGTCGGTTTCCTCGAGGACCTCGGGTTCGAAGTCGAGATCCGCGACGTAGGTAAACGGCCAGCACGTCTGGAGGTCGTAGCCAAAGTGATCGTGCGGATCCTCGTCCGCGCCCAGGTGCCCCTCCTCAGCCCACTTCTTGCGGGTGTCACCCCAGAAGTGCTCGAAGAGACCAATACGGTCCACCGGCTTGCGCGAGAGGATCCGCGAGATACGCTCGTTCGACGTCATGCTGCATCGTGACATGCGCGGTGCGTCTCGTCAATTGCCTCTACCAGCCGCGCTCCTTCCATCCCTTTGCGTACCACTGGTCGAAGCTCTCCAGGCGGCCCGGGTCGTTGCTCCGGGCGACAAAACCTATCGTCTCCTGCTCGATCTCGGGATCGATCGAGTCGGTAGCCTGGTACCGGACGTCGAGCGACCACCGGACACGGTCAGTCTGGTTCGAGTAGGCATGGTGCGGCGTGAGCGAGGTAAAACAGAGCAGATCGCCGGCCTTCATGCGTACCGGATGCCCCTTGAACTGCTTGCGGTCCTCCGGCGAGATTCCGAGGAACCCCGTCTCGTCCTCGTACGGTTCGAAGAGTTTGCCGTTGTGGTAGCCGGGCTCGACACCGAGGCAGCTGTAATCCTCATCTACGTCCTGGAGCGGAAACCAGAACGTGGGCACGTGTACGTGCGGCGAGATGCCCCGGTACTGTGCATCCTGGTGCCACGGTGTATTGGTCCAATGCTGGCTGGGAAGCTTGGGACGGACGTTGAAGACGCCGTGGACCGAGATCTCGTCGGTACCGAGCAGATCCTCGGCAACGTCGAGGAGCGCGGGGTCGCTGAGCGCCCGATGCGTGTCCGGCTCGACCACCTCTTTCCTGGGGCTGCGCGAGTACTTGGGGTTTCCCGCGTCGGCCCAGAGGACGACCAGCCGGCGCCAGAAGTCGAGGTCTTCGCGGGTGTCCGTGATGAGTCCGTCGGCCGTCCAAGTATCTGCTAGTCGGTCGACCCAGCGTGACAGCACGCCTCGAACGAGGTCGAGAACGTGCTCCGGCACGACCCCCGGAAGGTGGAGATAGCCGTGCTCCACGTAGAAGTCGTACTGCTCTTTCGTCAGGGTTTTCATGCGGCTATGATGCACATTCGCAGCGCTCTCGGAAACCGATTTTTGGATTATTTTTCTCATGATTGTCCCGGCCGAGCCCGTCGCCGGTCCCGGGGCTTGCGCGTCGGGGCCGCCGCGCGTACGCTGTGCCGATGCGAGAACTCCATCTGATCTGCAACGCGCACCTCGACCCGGTCTGGCTCTGGCAGTGGGAGGAGGGCGCGGCCGAAGCGCTGTCCACCTTCCGCATCGCCGCCGACTTCTGCGACGAGTATGACGGGTACGTCTTCAACCATAACGAAGTTGTACTCTACGAGTGGGTCGAAGAGTACGACCCGGCGCTCTTCGCGCGGATCAGGGCTCACGTGAGAAGCGGCCGGTGGCACATCATGGGCGGATGGTACCTCCAGCCGGACTGCAATATGCCGAGCGGCGAGAGCTTCGTCCGTCAGGCGCTCACGGGCCGACGCTACTTCGCCGGGAAGTTCGGTGCGCGCCCGACCACGGCGATCAACTTCGACCCCTTCGGCCATACCCGCGGCCTCGTGCAGATCCTCGCCAAGTGCGGGTTCGACTCCTACATCTTTGGCCGGCCCTTCGCCGACGACCTCGAGCTGCCCGCCGAAGAGTTCACCTGGGTCGGGTTCGACGGGTCGACCGTTGTCGCCCACCGGCCCTTCGGCCACTACCTGACGCAGAAGGGCGAGGCGGTTCGAAAGATCGAGCGGATCATCGCCGAGCGGTCGGAGGTGGAGATCGCTCTGGTGCTCTGGGGCATCGGCAACCACGGCGGGGGGGCCTCCCGCGAGGATCTCGAGGCGATCGCCGAGCTCAGCCGGAAGATGAGGGCCGACGCGAAACCGACGTCGATCCTCCAGTCCTCCCCGGAAGCTTACTTCGCCGCGCGCTCGCGGCAGGCCGGCGGGACGCAAGAGGAGCCGCTCGCGGACGCGCTCGATCTGCCGCGGTTCTCCCGGTCGCTCAACCCGTGGGCCCCCGGCTGCTACACGTCACAGATCCGCATCAAGCAGAAGCATCGGGCGCTCGAGGACGAGCTCTTCGCCGCCGAGAAGATGGCCTCGCAGGCGTCACTTCGCCGGGTGCTCGCGTACCCGAAGGCGGAGCTCGACGAGGCGCTTCGCGATCTGATGTTCTCGCAGTTCCACGACATCCTGCCCGGTAGCGCCATCCCCGCGGCCGAAGAGGCGTCGCTCGTCCGGCTCGACCACGGGCGCGAGATCGTCTCCCGGGTGCGAACCCGCGCCTTTTTCGCGATGACCCGCGGCGAGCCGGAACCGGCCGAAGGCGACATCCCGATCATCGCCTACAACCCCCATCCCTTTCCCGTGGAGGGGACGTTCGAGGTGGAGTTCCAGCCCTCAGCGCAGAACTGGAGCGGGACGTTCACGAGCTATCGCGTCCGGCAGGTGACCGGCGGTGGAGGTGAGGTGCCGGTCCAGTTCGAGAAGGAGGCGAGTACCGTCGAGGTCGACTGGCGCAAACGCATGGTAATCCGAGCGACGCTCGCGCCGGCCGCGCTCTCCCGGTTTGACTGCACGCCGGTCGAGCTCCCCGAACGTCCCCGCGTGCAGGCAGGCCCGGATGCAGAGGGTCGCTTCGTGGTCGCCAATCCCGGCTATCGCGTCGTGATCGGTGGACAGACGGGACTGCTCGAGTCGTACGAAGTGAACGGGGACGAGACGCTTGGCGCTCCCGGGCCGGCGCCGCTCGTGCTCCGCGACAGCGACAACGCGTGGGAGAGCCGAGGGCGCGCGTTTCGAGACGAGGCGGGACGATTCGAGCTCGCCGATCCGAAGCGCGCCGCCGAGATCGCCGGGGTCCGCTCCACCGAGCTTCCGCCGGTCCGAGTCATCGAGGACGGGCCGGTGCGCACTGTCGTCGAGGCGATCCTTGCGTACGACTCGTCGTACCTGGTGATGACCTATCTCCTGCCCCGGGCCGGAACCGAGATCGGGATTACGGTGCGGGTCCTCTGGTCGCAGAAGCGGTCGATGCTGAAGCTCGCCTTCCCGCTTGCCGGCGACCTCGCGAAGCCGCCGCGTCTGGCGGGTCAGACCGCCTTTGGCGTGGACGACCTTGTGACGAACGGTGAGGAGGCGGTCGCCCAACGGTGGGTCGCGGTGACGCCGGCGGGGACGCCGGGGGAGACGCCCAGCGCCGCGGAGACCGGCCGGGCGTTCACCGTGATCAACGACGGCACCTACGGCTGCAGCATGGAGGCGGACGAGTTGCGGCTGACGCTCCTGCGCTCGCCTGCCTACTCGGGCCTACCCACGAAGAGCGACGACGCGCCCATCCCGCAGGACCGATTCGTCCCGCGCATCGACCAGGGCGAGCGCGTCTTCTCGTTCCACGTGAACGCAGGCCCGGCCGCCGAACGTCTTGCCGCGGTCGACCGGGAGGCGACGGCGCACGGTGAGCGCCCCATGCTGCTGATGGTCTACCCGTCGCCCGATGACGACGGCGGGCGGCCGGGAAGCGCGGCGCGCACTCCGGCGATTACCGTGGGGCCCGCCGTCCAGATGTCGGCCCTGAAGCCCGCCGAAGACGGCGACGGGTACATCGTGCGGCTCTACGAGCCGACCGGAACGGCGCGGTCGGCCCGGGTGCGGGTCGCCGCGATGGGGATCGACGAGACGGTGGAGCTATCCGGGTTCGAGGCCTCGACGTTCAGGATGCGCGACGGTTCTCGAACGAGGGCGAAGCTCGAGCCGGTGAACATGGTCGAGGAGTGAGGTCAGAGCCGGTTCCACTCGTCGAAGACCGCGCGCACGTTCTCGATCCGCGCCCCGGCGCCGAACTCGCACTGAGCGATGCACCCGCCGTCTCGGTAGAGCTTTGCGTACACCTCGCGGACTGCCGCGCGGACCTCGTGCTCGGTCGCGTCGACGAGCAGGTGCTGTCGGTCGATCTCGCCCCAGAAGGTGATCTGCCCCGCGTAGCGCGACACCTCGTCGATGCCCATGCAGAAGAGCTGCGAGTTCACCGCGTCGAGGCCGAGCTCGATGAGGTCAGGGTAGATCGCGAGGATATGGCCGTCGGAGTGCATGAAGGCGCGCTTGCCGTGGGCGTGAGCGATGTCGATGTAGTCGCGGTAGAGCGGCTTGAAGACGGCGCGCCACAGTTCCGGATTGATGAGGAGCGCCTTCTGTTGGCCCCAGTCGTCCATGAAGGTGATCGCGTCCACGTCGGTGTGAACCCATGCCTCGACCATCTCACAGTAAAAAGCGTGCATTTTGCCGATGAACCGCTTGAGCCCGGGGGGCGGATCCATGAGATCGACGTAGAGCTCCTCGGTCCCGCGCAGGAACTGCAGCCGCTCGAACGGCCGCGCGAGGTTGGGTGACACGACGAAGGTGTCCGCGTCCGCGCAGTAGGCCTTGACCGCGTTGCGGTCGAAGGTGAGCCGTTCGGTAGGGAAGTGCACCCGCGAGATGTCCTCCCACGTGTCGTCGGTCACGATCGGCTCCTTCACCTCACCAATGATGCCGTCGGCCGCCTGGGTGAAGACGGCGCCCCATTCGTCTACGTAGGCGCCTCGTTTGTACGCGTCGCCACGGGCGATCGTGGGCGTCTCGAGCTTTTCGGGAGCTCCGGTAATGTCCGGCGGGAAGTCTCGGAGCAGCTCGTGAAACCGCTCGCCGTACTGCGTCTGCGCCCACGGCAGCGACCAGATCTGGCGCGGGACGCGGGTCGGGCGTTCGAAATCGAGTGTTGCCAGGACGAACTCGCGTGACGTCATGGATGTCCCCCTTGTCGATGTGGATGAGTGTAGGCGAGGAGGCGAAAACTGTCACCTGTTTTTCGGCGGTGCTCCTCCCGCGGACTCTCTTGCTCGACGTTTCGTACATGAGTACCATTGTAAAGTAAGGCCATGGAGGAGGAATCAAGATGAGTACCGCCTATCCCCCGCTGAGCGACGTACGGAAGAACATGAAGCTTGACTGGTACCGCTGCCCCATCGAGCCGCAGCGCCTGCGGGAGCTCTCGCAGCGAAGCGACGCGAAGGGATGGTTTCAGGCGCTCGGCCATCTGGCGCTTCTCGCCGCAACCGGAACGCTGACGCACCTCTTCTTCGTCGGGCAGATCTGGGTCGGTTTCGCGCTCACGCTCTGGGTGCACGGCATCATCTACTCGTTCGTGCCCGGACTCGTGACCCATGAGCTCTCGCACGGGACCGTGTTCCGCGCCAAGGCGCTCAACGCTTTCTTCCTGCGACTCTACAGCCTGATCGGATGGATCAACTTCCACCACTACAAGCGCAGCCACACGTACCATCACATGTACACGCTTCACCCGGAGGGCGACCGCGAGGTCGTTCTACCGGCGAATCCCTCGCTGCGCGCAATCCGGCTCTTCTGGATGTTCACCTTCGACCTGCCGGTCTTCCTCAAAGTCATCACCGGACACGTGAAGCTCGCGCTGTTCGGGAAGTGGGGCGGGTTCTACAAGACCGAGTGGTCGGAAGCGATATTCCCGGCCGACGACCCACAGGGTCTGCGCCAGGCGAAGAACTGGTCGCGGCTCGTACTCCTCTTCCACCTCGCGGTGCTTGCCGTGGGCATCGCCTTCGGGCTCTGGATGCTCCCCGTGGTCGTGAGTCTGGGCAGCTTCGTCGGCGGGTGGTGGAAGTATTTCATTGGCTACACGATGCACACGGGCCTGCGCGACAACGTCGCCGACTGGCGCAAGTGCGCGCGAACGATCAGGCTCGACCCTTTCTCACGATTCATCTACTGGAACATGAATTTCCATATCGAGCACCACATGTACGCGGCGATTCCGTGCTACAATCTGGGCAAGCTCAGCAAGGAGATCGCCTGGGACATGCCACAGCCGCGAAGTCTTGTCCAGGCATGGAAAGAGATGCGCGACACCTGGCGCCGACAGCAGACCGACCCGTCGTACCAGTTTGATACGCCGGTACCGGATCCAGGTGCCCGTGCCCATGCCGACGATCCGGTGGGGGCGTCGCTCGGCGATCTCGAGCCGTAAAGGCGAGCTATCGCCGAGAACGGGAGATGACCGTATGACATCACGAGAACGGGTTCGCGCCCTGCTCGCACGCCAAGAGGCGGATCGGGTCGGGTTCTGGATGGGCAATCCGCACGCCGACTCCTGGCCTGCGCTCTTCGAGGCTTTTGCGGACAAGGCCGACGCGGATTCTGGGGGAGGGCCTGCTTCGGGGAACGCCTCCCTGCGGGCCGAGAGCGGGTACGTCTCCGGAGGCGAGGGTGCTCGGCAGCTTGCGGTACGGCGTCGGCTTGGAGACGACCTGCGTTGGATCTCGCCTGAGTGGTCGAGTTACCGGCATCCGGAGGGCAAGCCCATCTTCGAGATCGGCAGACGCGGGAGCTCGCTGAGCTCGGCGGCCGCCTTCTCGGATACGGAGTCCGTCGCGGAGGTCGACGAGTTTCCCTGGCCGAACCCTGACTACCTCGATTTCACCTACTGCCTCGAGGAGCTGCGAAGCGCCGGGCCCGTCTACCGGGCGAGCGGGTTCTGGTGTCCCTTCTTCCACATCGTCGCCGACTTCTTCGGGATGGACAACTACTTCATCAAGATGTACACGCACCCGGATGTCGTGCACGCGGTGACGCGTCACGTCGTGGATTTCTACCTGGAGGCAAACCGACGCTTCTTCGCAGAGGCCGGCGATCTCGTGGACGGCTTCTTCTTCGGGAACGACTTCGGCACCCAGCTCGACCTGCTGATCAG
>SLST01000035.1 GCA_007130265.1 Spirochaetales bacterium | reverse complement strand
GCTCGACGACGACGAGCTCCTCGCGGTCATCGCGCACGAGCTCAGCCATATCCTCAGCGGCCACGTCCTCTACAAGACGCTCCTCTGGTTCCTGCTCAATATGGCGGCGGTCGTCGTGCGCATTCCGGTCGCGCAGATTGTGCTCATAGGCGTGCTCGCCGCGCTCAAGGAGTGGGACCGCAAGAGCGAGCTCAGCGCCGACCGTGCCGGGCTGCTCGTCGTGCAGCGACCGGAGGTGAGCACGACGCTTCTCATGAAGCTCGCCGGAGGCCGACGCCTTGACGAGATGGAGAACGCGGAGTTTGAGCGGCAGGCCGACGACTATGACGCCGGAGGCGACGTGCTCGACGGCGTCTACAAGCTTCTCAACCTGATGGGCCAGTCGCATCCCTTCCCCGTCCTGCGCCTGCGTGCGATCAAGGGGTGGGCGACCGACGGGTCGTACGGGGAGGTGCTCTCCGGCACCTACCCGCGTCGCGACGCGGCGGAGGAGGACGTGGCAAGCGACTTCAGTGAGGCGAGCAAGAGCTACGAGGAGGAGCTCAAGGCGTCGAAGGATCCGCTCGCGAAGGCGGTAGGCGACATCGGCGAGGGCCTCGAGAACGCTCGGGTCGAGGCGGAGAAGTTCTTCAACACGATGTTCGGCGGACCGCGCAAGGAGTAGGCGGTAGAGCGTCGGCCTTTTCCGGAACGCCTCTCCGGAATTCGTTTGCCCGCGCAACGGCGGGCGGCTATCTTCTCCACCGACGGAGGAGATATGCTCAAAGAAGGCGACAGGGCACCGGATTTCACGCTGAAAGACGAGAAGAGCCGCTCGGTAAGCATGGGCGACTTCAAGGGGAAGAAAGTCGTGGTCTACTTCTACCCGAAGGACGACACGCCGGGATGCACGACCGAGGCGTGCGGATTCCGCGACATCTACGACGAGATCCTCGACAAGGGCGCGGTCGTCGTGGGCATCAGCGCCGACGACGAGGCGAGCCATGAGAAGTTCAAGACCAAATATGACCTGCCCTTCTACCTCCTCGCCGACCCCGAACGCAAGGCGATCGACGCCTTCGGCGTCTGGGGCGAGAAGACGACGGCCGGCAAGAGCTACGAAGGGGTGCTGCGAAGCACCTTCGTGATCGGCGCCGACGGCACGATCATCAAAGCCTGGCCGAGCGTCAAGCCCGCCGACCACGCGCAGGAAGTCCTCGCGGTCCTGTAGGCGGGCGTGCACCGCCGTGACCGGGCGCGGCGGGCGAATGGAAAACCGCATGCCTCTGCGCTACACTTGCCGATGGAGTACTATGCGAAAGCGCCCACGGGTGACGAGCAGGTCCACGACTCTTCGCCACCTTCTCGTATGCATGGTCTTCGCGACGGTTGCGGGCCTCGTCGGCTGCGATCTTGGCGATCCGCTTGGGGAGTACCGGGGCGTGAACCTCCTTGATTCGCGGGGTATCGCGATCGAAGACTCCGGCCCAGGCTACCTTCCCGGCCCACTTCCGGACGGCTTCGACTACATCAAGCTGGAGGAGCTCACCGCCGCCGAGTACGGAACGCCTCCACCGGTCGACGCGAACGTCTTCAGGCTCGAGCTCGCAAACCTGCTCCCCGACGGAGACTTCGAAGAGGGCGCGGTGGGTGCGCTGCCGCCCAGGTGGGAGTCTTCAGGCGGAACGGTCGAGGTCTCAAACGAGGCGACCTCAGACTTCGGTACCGGGAACCAGCTCTCATTTGCCGTCGGCTCACCCGGCAACTGGGGACGTATAGACCTAGACCAATACCTTCTGGACGGGCTGGTGGGAACCGGGGTCTACCACATCCAGTTCGAGGTCCTGCGCCGCGCTACGGACGCGCAGATCATCCTTGACTTCGGCTCCGACGAAGCCGCGGGCCAGAGTTACCTGAGGCTCAACGGCGCCGAATGGGTCTTCCCAACCGACGGGTCGGAGCCTCGGGTCGAGACGTTTCCCCGCCGCGACGACTCGGATTTCGACCGCCCCGGCGCCTTCTACGCGAATATCGCCGGGACCGGCTTTCTCTACGTAGGCAGCCCGTACCCGTCCGGACCGTCGGACGGCTACATCGACAATGTCAGGATCGGACGGACCGACGTCATGCCGCACTGGGCCGTCGAGCTACCAACCGTCGCGGAGGCGGGGCTTGACCTCGTGCCCGGCACGTACCGGTTTCGCGCCTACGTGAAGTCCGAGATCGCCGACGAGGTCTCCCCCGCGAGCCCCAATCGATTTCGGTCGGGCGCGATTTCGGTGGGCGCGAACAACGACTTCGCGAGTTTCAGGGCGGAAGTCCACGAATGGACGAGTACCGAGTGGGTGGAGATCGTCCACGAGTTCGAGCTCAAGGCGACGGATCTGGAGGCGGGACTCGTTCTCCAGCTCACGCCTTCAGCACTCGACATGCCGTCGGTGGGCAGCGTCCTCATCGCGGCACCTACTCTCGAGCTGGCCGAGTAGAAGGCCGGCGCCTTATCGAGCCACGAGCACTTTGCGTATCTCATCAAGATCGGGGCCGACGACGCGGATGAAGTAGAGCCCGCTAGCGACCGTCCGCCCGCCCGCATTGGTGCCGTCCCACCGCGCGACCTGCTCGCCGGCTCCCTGGCGCTGACGGACGAGCGTCTTGACCACCGTTCCATCGAGCGAAATGACGTTGATCGTCACGATGCCGGGACGGCTGAGCTCGTAGGTGAGAACCGTGGCATCTCCGCGTTCGGGCCAGATCACGTTGTTCAGGATGGTCACACCTCCGCGCTGCGGGATGAACCCCTCAACGCCAAGGCTCCAGTTCGTTGCGCTGCGGGGATCGGAGCCGTCGATCAGACGTGCCGCCGGCACACCGGCTACCATGGGCACGAACTCTATGATCGCTCCGGGGCGAACCTCAGGGTCTTCGCTCGGGATGACGAACTCGCTCACCTGCCCGCTACGCCGCTGCGGCAGAAGCCTGCGAGCCTCCGTGTTGGCCAGCGTCCGCTCGGTAACCGGGGTGGTCGGGTCGTTTGCGAAAGGTATCTCAACCGGGAGCCAGATTGGTTGGCCGAGCCGTTCGGAGATGAAACGCTCGTCGGGCTCCACGTCGTAGTACAGCTCCACGGGAAGCGCCTGGTTGACCGGATCAACGAAGGCAATCTGGAGCGTGATGTCGCGGTCGAGGATGGCTCTGCTCCCGTCGAACTCGCCGAGGCTGATGGGGTCGGTGAACTCGGGCCCAAAGAGCTCTCCGCGCTGAATATCGTTCCACGCGGCCGTCGGCTCGAGGACATTCAGCGCCACATCGCTGATCCGGTTGATTTCCTCGGCCTGGATGGGCGTCAGAAAGAGGTCGAGCACCACGGCGGCGGCGTCGGGGACGATTCGCCACCTGATCGCCCCTGCCTGGCTGATGGGCCTGTCGAGCGTAAGGAAGTAGTCGACCGCGGCGTCGGCATTGGCGGCCGCCCGCTGGATTGCCTCGATCTCTGTGACGTTGGCGACGATGGTTCCGCTCTCATCGACGATCCGGAGGACGGTGCTCGGATCCGCCACATCCTCGAGATCAACTCCGAGCGGGCCGGTCACGAACCGGTTGAACCTGAGGTAGACGCGGTTGGAGTCTGCGATCGCAAGTGCCGCGGCGAAACGCGGCGGTATCCGCTCGATCGACGAGTACCGCTCGAACGGTCGCAGGAGATTCCCCGCATGGTCGGTCACGACGCCGGTCGCGTTCGTCGCCGCGAGAACCGGCTGATACGAGAGCCAGAGCGTCGACACCGGCGTGAACTGAAGCTGGGTATCATCGAGCTCGAACCGCACATAGCCGTCGTCGTACCGGTTGACCGGCACCGGCGGGGACGGCGGGAAGGTCCCGGGAGGGCTGAAGAAGTAGTTGTCAACCCGCTGCGAGAAACTTGCGTTCGCGGGGCCAAGCGGGGCAAGGCTTGTAGCCGCCGCCAGCCCCAGGCTGAACGCTCCCTCATCGAGCGCGCGCGCTACGGTACTGTGCCGGATGCCCCGGGCGTAGTCGTCATCCGGGTGGTCGGCGGTGGAGTCCCAGCCACTTGCCTGAGTCTCCGGATCACCGAAGAAATGGATGTCCAGGTGGTCGACAAACTGCGGGAAGCTCCCCGCTCCGTCTTCCTGCACGCTGACGATCTCGCGGAACGCGGTGGCTTGACCTCCGGGCTGGAACGGCGCGACGTCAGGCGGCTCGATATCCCATTCGCGCGCGCCGTCGTCGATCGTGTCTCCAAGCGCAAGTCGCGTGGCCGTGTACCGCGAGTCCGCCGGCGCGAGGACCTGATTGCCGGCAAGGTCGGTCACGCCGCTGTTGGCGACAACCGTGAAGGCTGCGCTACCGGGGGGGGTTGCCTCTGCGATGTAGCCGACCCATGGGTCTGCCGGCATGGTGCGCCACCCGGCTGCGACGACCGTGATGTAATGCGTATCGTTCGCGTTGAACTCGCCGGCCTCCACGGACCGGAAGAGCGAGGAGATAGGTGCGTTTCCGTCGGTCGATCCTCCCACGAAGGTCCCAGGATAGGTGAAGTACCCCTCCACGGTAACCGTGCCGCTTCCGCCGGAGTCGTGAATGTGCCCGCCGATCTGAGCAGGGCCCGCGACGAGAGCCGCGCGCTCATTCGACGCCCCGGGCCCGAGCGCACCGCCGCCTATCTCCATTGGCTCCGAGTAGCGCAGCTCAAAGAAGTTGTGTCCGTCATAGGCGGTGTAATCCGCCAGCGAGGTCGCCGTGTCATCGTGCGTGGCACGTCCGGCGGTCACCGAGAGCAGAACCGGTCTGGTCTCGTCGGTCGCGCCGTCGAAAACGCCGAAGGCGTTGAGGCCGTAGTTGACGCTCATTGTGCGCCCGAGCGCCGGCCGAAGGAGCCCCTTGAGCATGGTGAGATCGACGACGGGTGCAACCCCCGCACGGTTGTCACCCGAGGCGTCGGTGCTCGCGGCATCTCCAGGAGATGCGCCGGTCGCGTCGGTGCGCCAGGTGGTGTTGGTCGTCTGAATGTAGAACTCGAAGAGATCGCCCTGTCCGTCGGTCGACGTGGTTGCGGCCGCGTCGGTGTAGCTACCCGTGAACTTGATACCGCCTGAATCGAGCCAGATGCTCCCGTCGGCGGGCAAGCCGGGATCTGCCAAGGCGAGCGCGGTCGAAATCTCGTTGCTCGAATTCGCGATCGGCATATCGTTCCCGAACTGGTCCTCGAAGGTCAGCCGCACGACGTTGTCGTAGACCGTCGCGGCGGCACGCAGGCGCGGTACGCCGAACTGCCAGTTGGCGTTATTTCCACCGTCGACGACGTTCTGATTCGCCTCTTCAACCGAAGCCGGCGGCGCCGGAACTCGTGCCCCCGCGGTGATGGTGCCGTCCGCTGCGTCGCTGTGACTCACGGTCATATTGAAGGCGACCGCGTAGGGCAGGCCCCACTGATTGGCGATGACCTCGTCGGAGGGATTGAACACCGCTCCGGCGCCTGCGGCCGCCGGAACGTCGAGCGTCCAGTCCGCCGCGCCGGTCATGTTTGCGCCGTTGTTGTAGAAGCTCTCGCCCACGACGATCGAAGAACCATCGAGCGTCGCGAAGGCGGCTCCAGGAGCGGTCGAGAACGTCCCATCAGTGCCGTTATATGTTCCTCCACCCGGGTAATAGGCCAGTGTCGGAGCCGGCAGATACGCGTGTCGTGTGTTCGCGGCGGTCCAGTCTCCGTCCTGCGGGCCATAGCCGGCACCAAAGACCACGAAGTCCTCTCCGGTGGCAATCGCCTGTCCGCTCACGTTGAGCTCTCCGCGATAGAAGTAGAGGTTGCGCACCAAAACGCTTCGCAACAGCGTGATGACAGATCCGGGCGCGTCGATGTAGAGATCCTGGGAGCTGAGATCGATCGTTGCCGGTGCGCCGGTCACGTTGCCGGCAGAGAGGAGGCGGATATGGCCGAGCGCCTGCGAACTCCCGATCGGCGCGTCGATGGCCAGTGAGCCGGTACCGGCATCCAGCGCGAGGACGCGGTTGTTGACACCGGAGTCTGAGTCCACCAGATCGCTCAGATGGATATCGCCGGCAAGCGCATCCGTAGACAAGAGCACGTCGTCGGTGAGCGTCACCGCACGCGAGAAGCGTAGATCGTTGTTCGAAGTGGTGATGTCCGCGCCGATGCTGTTTGTTCCCGCACCGTTCTGCTCAAAGCCTCCGGCTGCGCTTATACTTGCTGCACTGTTCGTCGTGAACAAGCCTGCATTCGCGACTTCGGTGGTACCGCCGGTCGAAAGCGGGTTGTTCATGAGCAGAGTGTCGCCGGCGAAGTAGAACGAGTCTGCGTAATCCTGGGGCCCGTTGAATGTGGTCACAGCCGCGAGCTCTGCGTTGTTCTGAGCAAACGTTGAGGCGTAGACAGCTTCGTCGAAGCGAACGTCCGCTGCCACGGTGATGGTGAGATCGCCAAGCGGATCCGCCGCGGTACCAACCGCACCGAAGACGGTGATATCACCAGTCCCGGCAGTCAACGTGAGCGAGCCGGGTCCGTTGATTGTTCCATCATACCGGATGTCCCCTGCGCCCGTACCAGTACTCACTGCGACCGGTCCACTGAGCGTCACCGGCCGGTAGAACCGGACCTCTCCCCCGGCGGTCGTCACATTAGCTGCGATGTCCACCGTTCCCGCGAGAAACTCGCCGAACCGCACAGACCCACTGCCGGTGGAGACGTCTCCGGCCGCAGTCACCGTCGTTGTTCCCACGGCGTCCAACGACACGTTTCCGTTGACCGTCGTAATCCCGCTGGTACCGGCCACGGTGTCTACCGCGAACCCCGCGGCGTCGCGGTAGACAAGCTCTGCTGCATTGGTCGCGAGAATCGCAGCCAGTGTACCGATGTTGTTTGCCGCATTCGACAGAACGTACGGTCCGGTTCCGACCAACCGCAGTCCATCGCTGATCACCTGTCCCTCACCGATCACCGCTCCGGATTGCGTGACCGCATCACCGGCTTCGATGATGGTCACTGCAGCGGTCCGGATAGAGGCCCCGCCCATGCCAAGATCCCCGAGAGTGAACCCCGTCGCGTCCCGGTAGCTGATCTCTCCTGCGGCGTCCGCATCGTCGGCGGCGTTCCGGGTCTCAAGGATGACCGTGCTGAAGTCGTTATCCGGATTGGGCAGGTTGATCGCCGCCCCACCGTCGAGCCGTGTCCGCACGTGAAGCGTCGTCCCCCTCAACGCCGCCGCAGCGGGCGACTGGGTTACCGGCCCTCCGGTGAATACGCGCAATAATCCCTGCACCTCGAGATCCGGCAACACCATCCCTCCGGCTGCCGCAGAATCCAGCCTCAGGTACAACAGCCGGTTCGGATCCCCGATCGGTCCCGCAATGCTGATGCTCCCGATGCCGGCAATAACCTCCAGGCCTTGCCCGTCCTCGGCAGCAGCGCTCAGGGAGCCCGTCAGATCCACCGCACCGCCCAGAGCCGCGCCGGTAGTATAGGTACTGTTCGCTTCCAGCACCACCGCGCCGGCCAGCGTGATGTCGGCTCCGCCTGTGGTGTGCGTCCCGTTCGTACGAATGGTCCCCGCCGTAATGGACTGG
>SLST01000044.1 GCA_007130265.1 Spirochaetales bacterium | reverse complement strand
GGTGTCGCGGCGCTCGTCCCGGGAAACCTGCTGCTCGCGGGCCGGACTCGTCCCTCGCGCCTTCTGCTTTCCATCTGGGGCTTCCCGCGCACGACGTTATCCACGCTCGTCGTGCTCATGGGAGGCATCGGCGGCGCTGTCGCGGCCTTCGCCGGCTCGGCGGTGGGACTGGTGATCGCCGCGGTCATGAACGCGCAGGGACGGCCTGCGATCGGTCTGATGCCGCTCGGCCTTGCCGATGAGCTCGAGGCGCTCGCGCCCGGAGTCTCGGCCGCAGCGCTCGTTACCCCATCAATAGCGTGGGCAACGGCCTGCGTCGTTGTCGCGACGCTACTGGGAGCGGTGACCGCTTTACCCGCCGCCGTCCGTGATGCTACACTGCAGCCGGGCAGGGCTGCGCGGCATTGGCTATGATACAGAACGGCAACATCGTCTATACGCACTCGTTCGAGTCGCCCGTGGGTACCTTGTATGCCGCGGTGGACCGACGGGGAAGGGTATTCTACCTGGGTTTCCGACCGCCCCGGGCGTTGTCGCCGGACATCGAGACGCGGGAGAACAAGTACGCCTGCGGGGAGCTCGAGTATCAGCTCGACGAGTACTTCGCCGGCGCCCGTCATGGGTTCACGCTCGATCTGCGGCTCGACGGAACGAACTTCCAGCGTGCGGTCTGGAGCCGCCTGGTAAGGGTTGAATACGGCCGTACGGCCTCGTACGGCCACATCGCCCGGAAGATCGGGCATCGCGAGGCGGCCAGAGCAGTCGGCAATGCGGTCGCCGCGAACCCCGTGGCGGTGCTCGTACCGTGCCATCGGATCGTGCCGGCCGGAGGTGGGCTCGGAAACTATGCGCTGCGCGGCATGGACGCCGAAGAGGGGCGACGGATCAAGCGGTCGCTCCTCGACCTCGAGGCGGCGAACGCGCCGCTCATTTCTTCGCAAACACCTGCATAAGCTGAACGAAGTAGTAGGTGCGCTTGTAGATCGATACAAGCTGGTCTCGCAGCGGCCGCTCGGTGAAGCCCTGCAGATCCTTCCAGTTCTGGATCAGCTCCGGTCGTTCCCGGTCGAGGTCGTCGATCAGGAGCTTGATGATCTTCCCCATCGTGATGAGATTGGTCGCAGACTCGTTGACCATGTTCAGTGCGGTCTCGTTGACTACCGCGAGTGTCTGTCGCAGTTGTCGTGCGCTGGCCGCGTCCCGCTCGACGACGCGGCCGCCGGCCTTCTTGAGCTTCATTCCCAACTCACCCTCTTCACCGAGTGAGTCGTCGAAATCGACGATCTGCTGCGCGGTGTTCATGACCGCGTAGTAACTGTCGGACAGCTGCTGGGACAGAACCCCGTCCGACCACTGCCCCCGGACGATGAACAGGTCGCTGATGACCATTCGCACGTCGCGCTTGAAATAGTCGACGAGAAAGGCCTTCAGGTAGTTGACCGCGTCGACGTGGAGGAATCCCGCGAGCAACTTTTTCGTGTACACGAGGTTCGCGGCTTCCGTGTAGTACTTGGTTCGCTGGACCGCGGTCGTCCCGAAGATCGCGTGCACGAGCTGCTCGACCTTCTTCGTGCGCCGTTCGCGCGCGAGCTTCTGGATGGAGCCCTCCACCTGCGTCTTCAGCGTGTTGAGATAGGTCTCTACGATGTGTTTGCGCGAGAGCGGCACTTCCGCCCGGTAGGACGGATCCTCGTCGACGTGTTGGATGATCTGGACGAGGATTCCCGACCGCACGACATTCGTCACGGTGCTCACGACCTTCTTCCACGAGGCGCGATCTATCACGTCGACGCTCTTGTACTCGTGCAGTACCTCCAGAACCGCTCCCCAGTCCGCCTCACGATCCAGGGGCGCGGCGACCTCGAGGAAGTCCTTGAGGTCGTCGCTGATGTACTCGGCGTTGATCGACTCGAATCGCGGTGTGTAGCCGAAATTCCCCTCCTGGAGGCTCGAGTCGAACTTGCGCAGCACGAAGTAGTAGTCGAACTTGACGAAGCGTACGAGCGTATGGATGAGCGTGTAGGAGTCGTTGACCTGTCTGACGGTCGCCGAGTCGAAACCGCTGAAGTATGACACCATCGCGTCTTTAACGTGCGCCGTGAGTTGCTTCGTATCGAGCTTCTCGGACCGCTCCCTGATGACCGGTTCGCTGAACTCTTCTCGTAGACGCCGCTGTTCTTCGGTGTGGTGCGCCTCGATGAGGATCGACTTCAGGGCGGCCGAATCATCGGCTCCCTGCAGGAGCGTCTGCGCCGGGCCGACGACCCGGTAGATATCGAAGAAGAAGCGGGCGAGCCCACCAAGCGCCTCGCGGCTCTTCGGCTTGTAGAACTTGAACCGCTGCCTCTGGAGATCCTTTCCGAGCTGTTTCAGCAACCGACGTTTCTCACGTTCGGGGTCCGCGGACCCGAGGAAGACCGAGATCAGTCGGTGCAGCAGGCCGAACGATCCTTCGGACGCTTGTCCGCCGGCCTTCGGAGATTTGGACGGTTCGTCCATGCGGATACACTACGTGAGCGGTAGTCCTCTGTCAATGAAGCTGCTCTTTCGGCCGGTCGGCGGGGATTGTGGAAACGACATCGTCCCGGTATGCTCGCGATCATGAACGCACTCGCAGCAGAGCTGAACCAGGTGCTCGACGGAACGGCGGCCGGCAGGCTGCTGTCCGACCTCGGCCGGCAGATGTACTTTCCCCGCGGCATAGTCGCTCAGACGACGGAGGCCAATCAGCGGGCCCACCGCTTCAACGCAACTGTGGGTATGGCGTTTGAGAACGGCGAGCCCATCATGCTTTCGCCGCTCGCGGAACTCGTGTCCACGATGACCCCTACGGAGGCCGTCGCCTATGCGCCCACGCCGGGAGTACCCGAACTGCGTGCTCTGTGGATGGAGCAGATCCGACGCAAGAACCCGTCGCTCGGGCGCACGCGTACGACGCTGCCCATGGTGACCGGCGGACTGACCAACGGCCTCTTCCAGATCTCAGAGCTCTTCGCCGACGCCGGAGATGCGCTCGTCATGCCCGATCTCTTCTGGGGTAACTACCGACTCATGATCGAGGTCCGCCGTGGGACGCAGATCGTCGAGTTTCCGCTGTTCACGCGTGACAACCGGTTCAACGTGGACGGGCTCGATCGAGCAATCGGGCGCCGCAGCAAGGCGATCGTGCTGCTCAATTTCCCCAACAACCCGACCGGTTACACCCCGACGCTCGAGGAGGCAGATGCTATCGAAGCCCTCCTCGTCGCCAAGGCTGAGGCAGGGTGCGACCTGCTCGTCGTCTTCGACGATGCCTATTTCGGGCTCTTCTACGAGTCCGGGCTCCTGGAGGAGAGTCTCTTCGCGCGCCTTGCGCAGGCGAACGATCGCATTCTCGCGGTCAAGATCGACGGAGCGACGAAGGAGGACTTCGCGTGGGGCTTTCGGGTCGGCTTCGTCACCCTCGCCGGCAGAGGGCTCAGCGATGCTCAGCTCGACGCGCTCGAGCGCAAACTGATGGGGTCGATCCGGGCGACCGTATCCAACAGCAGCCGCATCGCGCAGAGTCTGCTGCTCAAGGCTCTGAAGTCGTCAGGGTACGACGAGGAGAAAGCTGCGAAGCGCGAGCTACTGCGGCGGCGCTATCTGACCGTGCGGAAGATCGTGTCGGAAAGAGGGGACGGAACTCTCGCTCCTCTCCCGTTCAACTCCGGCTACTTCATGGCGTTTGCGTGTCGTCGCGTCAGCGCCGAGGAGCTTCGTCTCGCCCTGCTCGAGGAAGGAATCGGTACGATCGCGATCGGCGAGAAGTACCTGCGCGTCGCCTTCTCCACGATAGACGAGGGCGATCTACCGCAGCTGTACTCGGCCGTCTACGACGCGGCTGATCGGCTCACTCAGCCTGGTACGAGGTAGGTGCCAAGCTCGTCGAGTTCCCGCATGGACTTGTACACCGGCGTTTTCCCGCGGGCCATCTCCATATCCAGCTCCACGGCCCGTGCGTAGAGTTTGTTCACCAGGTCCGCGAGGATGGAGAGGTTGGAGTCGAAATTGTTGACCGCCATGTCCCGCAGGATCTTGTCGTTCCCTAACGGCCCGGGACCCGAGCTGTAGGTCGAGAGTCGCGCCCGCAACTGTGGTTGCAGCTCCTTGCGGGCGTGATATACGAAGCGAGCGAGCGCGACGATTCGCTCGTACAGCTCGTCGAGGTGGTATCCCTGATACCGGTGGTACTCGGCTTTTTCCGTGACGCTTTCAATGAGCCCCCACTCTTTGTTGTCGAGTGGGAGGATTGAGAATGCGCTTCGTACGTAGCGATTGCCGAGATTGGTCCTGTAGTGTTGGCCGATTGTGTCGATCAGGTTCATGATCTCTTCATCTTTCGTCTGCATCGCCATCAGTATATCCCTTGTCGGGTTCCTCGTTCACGCAAATCGTGCGTAAGCTGCCGGTACACCGTCGCCTTGTCGGGAAGGCGTCGGGGCGCATGGGCCACGTTTCGCGGCGGGTCGCAGGTCAACCGCATAACCACGATATCGTCGCGCAGATGCTCGACCGCCGCGACCAGAAGCTCTCGATACTGCTCGGCATCCGGCGGCTCGAACTCACCCGCCCGGTACTGTTCGTAGAGGGCCGTACCCTCTACAACCACGAGATTGTGAAACTTCACGCCGCCGACCGGTAGCCGGGACAGGTGCTGCGCCCCGGCGATTGCCGCGTCGAGCCCCTCTCCAGGGAGTCCGAGTATGAGATGCGCCGTGACGCTCACGCCGTGTTCACGCAGCATGTGCACCGCCTCGTCGAAGCGCGCCCGAGTATGTCCCCGGTTGATCCGCCGCAGCGTCCTGTCGTCCGCCGATTGCAGGCCGAGCTCGACCCAGACGTCGAGCCCGCGACCGCGGTATTCGCCGATGAGGGCCGCCCGCTCGCGGTCGATGCAGTCCGGTCGCGTGGCGATGATGAGCCCCTTGAAGGATCCCCAGCTGAGCGCATCGTCGTAGACGGCGCGAAGCTCATCAGCCGGAGCGTGCGTGTTCGAGTACGCCTGGAAGTAGAGCAGGAAACTCGAGGCGCCGTAGCGCCGCCGCAGGAACTCGGTTCCACGCCTGATCTGGTCTCCGAGAGACCGACGGTCTTCGAGATAGCCGGCCCGCGAGCCCCCAGGTTCACAGTAGGCGCAGGGTAGTCCGACCTCGCGTACCGGGCACGTGAATCCGGCGTCCACCGCGACTCGATAGGTTCGCTCGCCGTACCGCGACAGAAGCCATGTGGAGTACCGACGAAACGGTTCATCCATCGTCTGAAACGTATCAGCGATCCTTCCGTCTGTCACGCTCTGTGCATCGTTCCCTCCATCGTGTAGACACCGGTACCTCGAGCCGCTATTCTCGAAGGTATGGCGAAAGACCACGATTTCACCGTCGCGACGCTCGGTGAGGCGAAGATAGAGTCGCCGGTTACCTATTCGCGCGTTCAGGGCGACTTGATTGCCAACTACGTACGCGACAACGAGTACATTCTCTCAGAGATAGAGGCGGAGCCCGGCCGCGATCCGGAGCCGTACGAGATACGGCACCTCCTGCAGAAGGCCGGGCCCCGTGAGCGGATCTATTTCGCTCCCAATCACGTGCACGCGGCGATCGTCACCTGCGGCGGACTGTGCCCGGGCCTCAACGACGTTATCAGGGCCGTGACGCGGTGCCTCTGGTACCGGTACGGCGTGCGACGAATCACCGGTGTGCGTTTCGGGTATCAGGGCCTCCTGCCTGAGAAGAACATCCCCACGATGGAACTCAATCCCGACGTCGTCGACGACATTCACAAGATCGGCGGCACCGTACTCGGCTCCTCTCGCGGAGGCGGGAAACAGACCGAGGACATCGTTGACACGCTGCAGCGGCTCAACGTGAATATGCTCTTCACGATCGGTGGCGACGGAACCCAAAAGGGAGCGCTCGCCATCGCGGATGAGGTCGAGCGCCGTGGCCTCAGGATCTCGGTCGTCGGTGTGCCAAAGACCATCGACAACGATCTCGCCTTCATCCAGCGGAGCTTCGGATTCGAGACTGCGGTAGCCGAAGCGACCGGCGCGGTTGCCTCGGCGCACTCGGAAGCCCACAGCGCGATCAACGGCATCGGCCTCGTCAAGCTGATGGGGAGAGACAGCGGGTTTATCGCCGCGCACACAGCGCTCGCGAGTCACGACGCGAATTTCGTGCTCGTGCCCGAGGTCCCGTTCGACCTCGATGGTCCGTCCGGTTTCTTTGCATGTCTCAAAGCCCGGCTCGAGCGGAGGAACCACGCGGTTATCATCGTTGCCGAGGGAGCCGGGCAGGAACTGCTCGATGTGGAAGCGAGGACCGACGCGAGCGGCAATCGCAAGCTCGGAGATATCGGGGTCTACCTGAAGGACCGGATCGTCGGCCACTTCGACGAGATCGGGATGGAGATCAACCTGAAGTACATCGATCCGAGCTACATCATCCGAAGCGCCGTAGCCGCGCCAACCGATTCGCTCTACTGCTCACGCCTCGGCAACAACGCGGCCCACGCGGCGATGGCAGGCAAGACGAGAATCGTCATCAGCCAGGTCAACAACGTGTTCGTGCACATTCCCATCTCGATGACCGTCCGCGAACGGAACCGCATCGATCCGGAGTCGAGTCTCTGGCGCGACGTCATCGAGGCGACCCATCAGCCGCTCATCATGAAGAACGGCGGATAGGCGCAGACCGCGGTCTGCCGGACGGAGGTTTTTTGTCGGCCTTACGCTGGACAGTGCTTGTCGCTATTGTCGTGCTGCTCGCATTTTCGGTGCTCGTCGCGCAGGCGGCGTTCCGCTTCGAACGGACGCTCATGTCGTACCGGTTCACCTACGGCGCGATGGAACGGACGCTCGCGCCACTCGACGATCCGTTGACCCACGCGCGCACGGTTGACGAAGCCTTTCGCGTGCTGCGGCGGGAGACAGGCCTCGTCATACCTCCTGAGCTCGAACCGCTCGTTATCGAGGCCGCCGGGGTCGGGTTCTCGGCGGCGCGGCTGCGCCAGGCGGTGAATCGGTGGCTCATCACCACCCAGCAGGTTCTGCACGGCCGGGCGGACTCTTTCTCCCTGCCGTTCTCCCTTGCCGCCTTCAAGGACACTCTCCTCTCGCTGGCGGCGAGCCGTTTCTCTCCGGCCGAGACTGCTCAGATCCGGGAGGCGTTGAACCAGGTTCCCACGAGCGTGAATCTCGCAGACGGCATATCACCCGAGGCGCGCGACCGGCTTCTGTCGATCGGCCGGATGATGGGGCTCATGCAGATCGTTCTGCAGTACCTCGTGCCCGGCCTGCTGATCGCGGCGTGCTTCTTCCACGGGCGGATAGGCACCGGCATCGCGGCGACCGGAGCAGCCTTCCTGGTCGCCGGAGTTCCTGCGGTCGTGATCGCGTTCTTCCGGGCCGATGCGATCGGTGCGTCGGCCGGCGTGTTCGTCTCCCGGCTGATCCCTTCCTACCTCGGGTGGATGGTGCCGGGGCTGCAGGCTTCGGTGGCCGACCTGGTTGCGACCAACCGCACGACCGCAGCGCTGGTGATGCTGTACGGCGTGCTTGCAAGCGCGCTTGGTGCGTACCTCATCGCGAGGAAAGGCGACCCGCGTATCGACTTCCACAGTTCCTGAGGGGCGGCTGTCCATGGTTCGGCGACCCCGGTAGAATGTGGTGTGCGACGGATTCCGCTGAGGCATCGGCTTCGTCAGTTGCGCTTCTACGCGCGGACCGCCATGCTGTACAATCTCGCGATCTCGCTGATCGGCGCGTCGGCGCTCGTCCTGCTCGACCTCGCCGGGCTGTTCGGCGATACGATCACGGACCCCGACTGGGCGGATGAAGCGAAGAGCGTCGCGATCGTCACCGGCGTATTGATGGCGACCGCGGGTCACTGGATTGCGGTCGGAGTGGCCGATGTCGTCCACCGCCGCGAACGCCCGCTCTATCGCTACGGAGGCTGGGCTCCGCTCGGGCTCCGGCTGTGTTCCTGGTTCGTGTCGGCGGCCCTCGGCGTCGCTATCGTGGTGGCGGCTTCATGACGCTCATCGTTGACAGCCTTTCACATTCCTACCGCAGGGCTCAGGTGCTCAGCGGCGTCTACTTGAGCGTCTCATCTGGAGAGGTGCTCGGGGTTGTCGGTCGCAACGGATGCGGCAAGACGACGATGTTGCGTGCGATGCTCGGCGCGCTTCGCCCCGACCACGTACACCTGACGGTCCATGGGCGTCCGGTGCGTCGTGCGTACCGCCACGGCGAGCTTGCGTATCTTCCTCAGGATCCCTACTTGCCGCGTCGTCTGCCGGTGCGCAAGGCGATTCAACTGGTGCTGCCGAACGAAGAGGCGCGCGAGCGAGTCCGCCGACACCCGCGGGTCGAGCCGCTGCTCGACCGCCGCGTCGCGAGCCTCGCCGGAGGCGAGCAGCGTCTGCTCGAAGTGCTCCTCGCATCGTGGTTCCCTTCGGCGTACACGCTGCTCGACGAGCCGTTTACCGAGATCGAGCCTCTTCACCGTGCCCCGCTCGGCGACCTCATCCGCGACACGGCCAGACGCGATCAGCGCGGATTCATCATCACCGATCACGCCTACCGTGATGTGCTCGCCGTCGCCGACCGCGTGGTCGTCCTCGCCGAAGGGGTGATCAGGCCCGCCGACGGAGAGGACGATCTTCGCCGTTGGGGTTACACGCCCTGAGCGTGATGCGTCAGGCGTGACGCTGCGCGAACTCCTGCATGAAGTCGGTAAGCACCTCGACGCTCTCGGGTGACACGGCATTGTAGATCGATGCCCGGATTCCCCCCACGCTGCGGTGCCCTTTGAGCCCGATCATGTCGCGTTCGTCGGCTTCCGCGATGAACGATTTCTCGAGTTCCTCGCTCGGCAGGCGGAACACGACGTTCATGTCGCTGCGGTACCGCTCATCGACCGGGCACCGGAAGAACTCCGGGTTGGACCCGATCGTGCGGTAGAGCATCGCCGACTTGGTCACGTTTCGCTTCGCGACCGCGTCGAGGCCTCCTTCGCTGGTAATCCAGTTCATCACGAGGCTGAGCGCGTAGACCGAGAAGACCGGCGGTGTGTTGAAGAGCGAGTTCTTGGACGCGTGCGTTCGGTAGTTCAAGTAGGTGGGCAGCGAGTCGGGAGCACGGTCGAGCAGATCCTTTCGGATGATGACGACCGTCACTCCCGCCGGGCCGAGGTTCTTCTGCGCGCCGGCGTAGATGAGACCGAACTCGGAAACGTCGATCCGACGGCTGAGAATGTCGCTCGACATGTCCGCCACCAGCGGAACGTCCCCCGTTCCTGGAAACTGTTTCCACTGGAGCCCGCCGATCGTCTCGTTGCTGGTGATGTGCAGGTAGGACGCACCGTCGGTGGGGTGAATCTCCTGCGGTTCCGGAAGCGTGGTGAAGTCGTTCTCCGAGCCGTCGTAGAGCACGTTGGCGCTGCCGAGTTTCTTGATGTCTGCGAGTGCTTTCTGCGCCCACGAACCGCTGTGTACGATGTCCGCCCGTCCGCCGGGGGGCATCAGGTTCATCGGCACCATGGCGAACTGCATCGTCGCACCGCCGCCGAGCAGCAGGATGTCGTGGGTATCGGGTACGTCGAGCAGCGCGCGGATGCCGCCGATCGCCGACTCGTGGACCTCGTCGTACTCGTTGCTGCGGTGGCTCGTCTCGACGAGCGAGAGCCCCAATCCGTGATAGTCGGTCATCGTCTTCTGCAGCTCTTCGAGTACCGGAAGCGGCAGTGCGGATGGTCCAGCGTAGAAATTGTGTTTTCTCATCTTGTCCCCGTGGCCCCATACTACCCGGACGGGCGCTTCGGCTCAAGCGACGAAAAGGCTTGCGACAATCACATTCAGGAGTACTATGTGGACAGGAGGAAGGCCCATGGTGAACGCAGACCAGGTGCTCGCGCTCTTCGAGCAGATCAACCGCATTCCGCGGTGCTCCGGCAAGGAGAGACAGCTGTCCGACTGGCTCTGTTCCTGGGCCGCCGAGCGGGGGCTCGTCCACGAGCAGGATGAGGCGGGCAACGTGCTCATACGCGTGCCGGCGACCGAGGGTCTCACCGAAGCCCGAGTCGTGGTGCTCCAGGGGCACATGGACATGGTCTGCGAGAAGACACCGAGCTCGTCTCACAACTTCGAGACCGACCCCATTCCGGTTGTTGTAGACGGTGAATGGCTGCGGGCCGAGGACACGACGCTCGGCGCGGACAACGGAATTGCGATTGCCCTCGCGCTCGCCGTCGCGGAGAGCGATACGCCTCATCCCGCGCTCGAGATCCTCGTGACCGTGGACGAGGAAACCGGCCTCACCGGCGCGCAGAAGCTCAGCTCGGACTGGCTGCGGGGAACGCATCTGCTGAACATCGACTCTGAGGACGAGGGCGTGTTCACCGTCGGATGTGCCGGTGGCAGGGACACGATCCTGACGCTGCGGATCGAGCGCGAGCCGCTTCCCGACCTTTTCGTCACGCGTGAGATCTCTCTTTCCGGGCTTCAGGGTGGGCATTCCGGCGTCGATATTCATCTCGGCCGTGCGAACGCGAACGTCCTTCTCGCCCGTACGCTCATCATGATGCGCGGCAGCGGCGGATGCAAGTCGACGGTTCATCTGGTCGCTCTCCGCGGCGGCCAGGCTCACAACGCGATTCCCCGCGATGCCTCGGCCATTGTCGCCGGACCGCCGCAGGTGATCGAGCATCTTGACCGCGAGATCGCGCGCATCCAGAAGACCTTCCGTACCGAGTATGGATCACTCGAGCCGAATCTTCAGCTTTCGCTGCGGTCGGCTGCACACCCGTCCGACATGATCGCGGAGACTTCGGCGAAGCAGCTTCTCGACCTCCTTCGCAGCCTTCCTCACGGCGTCATCCGAATGAGCAGCGAGGTTCCCGATCTCGTAGAGACTTCGACCAATCTGGCGACGGTTCGCGTGAAGAACGACGAGGTTCAGATCAAGACGAGCCAGCGAAGCTCGTATGTGTCGCGCCTCGCCGAGATCGCCGGTCAGATCAAGGCGATCGGACGGTTGGCCGGCGCGGAGACGAGCAGCGAGTCGAGCTACCCGCCCTGGGAGCCTCACATGGAGAGCGAGTTGCTCGGTCGCGCGGTGGAAGCATACCAGGCCGTTCACGGGAAGGAACCCGCCGTCGAGGTTATCCACGCGGGTCTCGAGTGTGGGGTGATCGGCGCGAAGTACCCGAATATGCAGATGATCTCGTTCGGGCCGACGATCCAGAATGCGCACTCGCCCGACGAACGGCTCTACCTCCCTTCGCTCGGCAAGACGTGTTCGTTCATCGACGCGCTGCTCGCATCGTATCGGGAGAGCTGAGATAGGCGTCGATCCGTGATACGCCCTCGCGTATCGTCTCCGGCGGTGCGAGATAACTGAGAACCACCACCGTGCGCTCATCCTCTCCGTAGAGGTACCCGGGATGAACGGAGAGACCCTGGCGTTCGAGCAGGTCAACGGCGATCTGCTCGTCGTCACGATCGCCCGGTGGGCGAGTGAATACCAGTGGGAGGTGAATCCCGCCGCGCGGCTCGACCCAGGACACGAGGCCCGGATGCCGTTCGGCCAGCTCGGCGAGTGAACCGAGCATTGTGTCGCGGCGACGTCGCACCTGCGCGACGAAGCGGTGGGTCATCCGTGCTCCGGAGTCGAGCAGACGCGCCGCGATGAACTGGGTGATCGGCGATGCGCTGAGGTAGAGGTCGTTCTCGATCTCGAGCCGCTCTCGCGCGTCCGATACCGAGTCACGCGGCCCGCTGAGGACGATCCAGCTCACCTTCAGGTCGGGTGAGGCGAGAAGCTTGCTGACCCCGTTGATCCGGAAGGTTGCAGCGTCCGGGCTCCCGCTCCCCTGCCTCAGGCTGCCCGTGCTCGAACGCCGGTCGTAGCGGTACTCGCTGAATACTTCGTCGACGATCAGCCTCACGCCTCGCTCGCCGCAGAGCCGACTGATCTCGCCTAGCACCGACTCGTCCACGATCGCGCCCGTCGGGTTGTGCGGTGATATGAGCACGAGCGCAGCGGTATCCGTCGTCATCAGCGACGAGATCTCGTCGGGGTCGATCTGCCATTCCGACTCGAAATGGAGCCGGTAGAATCGTGGGTCGAGACCGCAGCGCGCCGCTATCTCCTCGAAGAGCGGGTACCCCGGGCAGGGCAGCAGGACCGTGTCACCCGGCGCGCACAAAGCCGTGAAGAGGTGTCGGTAGCTCTCCGAAGCCGACGCGGTGACGATCACCGAAGACGGTTCGACCGTTCTCCCGTTTCGACCGACGAACCGTGCAACGGCTTCCCGCAGCGAAGGCAGTCCGGCCGGATCAGGCCGGTAGGCACGACGAGTCGGGTCGTGCAGAAAGTCCGTCGCCGCGATCGTGACTGCGGAGGCCTCGGGTGCGAGACCGCACTCGTGGAAGTTTGTGTTGATCAGGCTGAGGAAGCCCGGACGCGCCTCCGCCTCACGCAGAGCCTTGCCAATCCGTTTCTCGGTCGCCGGCTTGCCCGGTCGAGTCTCCATGAGTCCAATATACCCTTCCTCGCGAATGTAGTACCGTTACGGGGAAGGAGAGCGTATGAGGAATGTGCTGCTGCTCGCACTTGTGCTGGGAGTCGTCGGGCTCGTCCTTGGATATGTGATTTTTGCCCGCGCCCCGGTGACCGGCGACCTGATCTCGATCCGGAACCTCATTGACCCGCCGGACGGGTTGATCGGGCGAATTGTAACCGAGGTGGGGCAGTTCGCGCGAATCAGGCGGAACATCCTCCTGAGCGGCGCCGGCGGCGCCGCCGTGGGCGTGATCCTGGGGTTGATCGTCGGCCGGCGCTGAACGGTGGAGGCCCGCGGCGAGGTGATATACTCGTGAGGGAGGTGATATATGAATCGTGCAATGCTCCTGGCTCTGCCCCTCCTGTTCGCTTCGGTCTCAGCGGCGGCCGGTGAAGTCATTGTCGGGTATGTCGACGGCGTGCTCGAGGTTCGTGATGGTACTACATGGTACGAGCTGTTCATCGGTGACGCCGTTGACGGTTCCGACGAGATCCGGCTCGCAGACGACTCGCACGCGGAGCTGCTCGGCGGGAGCTCCACGATCAGGCTCTCGCGTCCGGGCACCTACGAGGTCGAGCGCCTCCTCGAAGGAGTCGGTCGCACGGCATCGGCGAATATCGGTGGGATGGTTCTCGGCCGGGTCAGCCGGCTGACGGGCCGGGACGAGACCCCGCGGCAGACGACGGCCGGTGGGGCTCGGGCGAGTGAAGCGGTCACCCAGACCGGACCTACCTGGGTCGGCGGAGAGACCGTCGACGAGTTGATCCTCCAGGGAACGGAGCTGCTGGGCCACGGCGATCTCGAAGACGCCTACTGGGTTTTCCAGGAAGCGTATGAGTATGCGGTTACGGATGAAGAGTATGCCCGCTCGCTCTTCTACTACGGGTACGCGTCGGCCCTTGTAGGACGACCCCTGCAGGCATTCGATCTCCTCGAAGAGATTGGTCCGCAGCCCGACACGTCGCACTATGCGACCCACATCCTCGCGCTCGGACAGCTGCTCCTCGACAGCTTCGCGTACGACGAGGCGATCGAGTACCTCACGCCGCTTGCCGAGGCCGAGGATCAGGAGCTCGAGGACATCCAGTCGGCGCGGCTGCTCCTCGGCGTTGCGTACCAGGGGCTTGGCAGGCCGAGCCAGGCCCGTGATCATCTCCGTCGCGCCCGCGAGATTGCCCCGGAGACGCAGGTCGCCGAAACCGCCGAACGTCTGCTCGCCGACCTGTAAGCGAGCGTCGCGCGGGAGCGCCCCGCCGAGCGGGAGCGTCCTACCGGTCGAGGACCCACCAGGCGGCGACCAGCGGATCGTCCTCTGAGCTGCGCGTGTGATGGTCCTCTCCGGCTTCGACGAGGTAGACGTCGCCGGTTTCCACGGGGTGGTCGACCCCGTCGATCGGCAGGACACCCTTCCCCTGGACGAAGAAGAACAGCTCGTCGGTGTCGTGCACGTGGACGGGCTCCGGATGAGCAGTCTCGCCCGGTTTGAACACGTAGACACCGCCGTGGGTCACTCGCGCGTCGCCGATCACCTCCGGCAGAAGCCGCGTCGGGCTGCAACTGAGATCCGAAACTCTGAACTTCTTCATAAGGTACTCCTTGGGACTCTCTGGCCGATTATAGCCGTTTCTGCCATATTTGGGCCCGTGACGGAAAAAGGAAAACTATGAGCCTGAATCTGGACGACTATGCCGCCTACCTCTTTGACCTCGACGGGACGCTCTGGACCGGGAGCGAGCTCTACGACGGTGCGTTCGACCTCATGCAGTGCCTCGCGGAAGCGGGCAAGAGGTGCGTCATCGTGAGCAACAACTCGGTGCTCACCGGTGATCAAGCCCGAGCCGTGCTGGCCGAGCGCGGTCTCGCCGGCGAACCGCTCGCGGTCACGGTGGTCGACGTCGCCGGTGAATACGTCGGAAGGTTGCTCGGCGCCGATGCCGGCCGTGTTCGGGTCGCCGGAGCTCCTCTCCTTGCCGAGCGCTGTCGTGCCGCGGGGCTCGAGACCGTGGACCTAGGGGAGCCGGAGCAGGCCGACGTCGTACTGCTGGGTCTCCACGACTCGTTTGCCTACCAGTCACTCGAGCGTCTCGCCGCGTGCGTCGAGAAGGGTGAACGACTCGTCGTCACGAACGAAGACCCCTGGCATCCCGGCCCGAACGGGGCGAGGGTGCCGGAGACCGGGGCGCTGCTTGCCGGCGTACGCGCGGTCTATCCCTGCGACTACCTCACCGTCGGCAAGCCCGAACCGCTCCTGTTCGATCGCGCTCTCGAGCTCGCCGGGGTCGCCGCGAGCGAGGCCTTGATGGTCGGCGACAGTCTCTATACGGATGTCGCCGGCGCCCGCCGTGCGGGGATCGACTCAGTCTGGATCTCCTTTGGTCGATCGCTGCCGCAGCGCGCGTGCGGTTCACCTTCCGCCGTGTACGAGAGCTTGAGCGAGCTCGCGGCGGAACTCGCGGCTCAAGGCCGGGGCGCAGGTGCCGCGGCGAGTCGCTCCGGCCGGATGGTGTCGCGATGAGCACCATTCTGTCGTCTTCGGTCGTCTCCCACGCCGGCATCGGCCGGAACCGCGTCGCGAGATCGGCCGTGCGCTACCTGCGGTTCGCAAGACGCGTTCGTGTCGAACGGCTCGAGCTTCCGCTCTCGTCACACGTCGGGAGATGGGTCCCGAAGGTCCCGTCGCATCCGGCACACCTCATCGTCGCGACGTTCGACGCTGAATCCGCGAGCTGGCGAAAGGTGCGTGAGGTCGACCTTCCCTCTGATCCGCGAATCGCCGGCGAAGGGCTCACCCAGGACACACCGATGTCGCGGATGGAGGAGCATTTCGCCGCCGTCGTTCGCGAGACGTGCCATCTGATCGATCTGGGCGGCATCGAGACCGACGCGCTGCGGATCGAATGCGACCGTGAGCATCCGGTGTGGGAGAACCACGGCGAGTGCAACGGAGGGACGCACAACGTGCCGTTCGGCATCCTCCATCCGCTTCGCGCCGTGGGCGCGGAGCTGCCGGGAACCTCGGGGAGGAGCGCCGCCCGCCGGCCTCTGCTGCGCGTTGAGCGGTGTGAACCTCGCGCCCCCGCCGGCGTTCGGGTGCGCGATCTGCCGACGATGCTGCTGTTCGAGAGTCCGACGCTCGCGGTGGGGTTCTCGCTGCGTCGTCCAATGCTGATGCACCTGGGCTGGGACGCCTGGGCCGACGCCGGGACGCCCCGCAACCGGCTCTGTCTTCGCCGCAAGGACGCGCCAGGGGTCGGAGGTCTGAGCGGCCCGCTCCTGCGCGGCATCGACGTCGACGAGGCGGCGCACCTCTGGGGCGGCACGGTGGCGGTCGTGGGGAACAGGGTCGTCTACCGCGTCGGCCCTGCCTCCGGCAGGTTGCGGATTACCGCGGCGTTCACCGTGCACCATGATCGCTTTGAGCTCGAGCTCGAGCAGGAGTGCGAGGCCGACGTTCCGACGATCGAGTCCGAGGCGTGGCGGTTCGCCTGGGACCTGCGAAACGGCATGACCTCCACCGCCGCGATGCCATCGCTCGAGCCGGGCCGCAACGGGCACCTCGTGCCGCCGGCCTGGTTCGTCGGAGACGGCGCGGGCTGCCTCTCCTTCGCCGGGCTCCCTGACTCGAATCACGGCAACGGTTATCTGCAGACCGAGAGCTTCCACGACCACGAAATCCGGACCGACGGCTTCGTCCTTGCGGACCGGCCCGGACCCGGCGCGTGCATGACGCTGCCGCGCGGCAGTCGGCGAGCGCACGCGGTCCTTCGTGTCGCCGCGTTCGAGCCGGATCGCATCGCACCGCACACCGAGCCGGGGACAACGGCAAGGCCGGGATCCTCCGCGAGGCCGGGAGTCGAGCGCTTCTGGGGGACCGTCTTCTCGTGCTTCCGCCCGGAACTGGCCGGGTTCTCCAACCACGCCGCGTCGACCAACTGTCACGTCAACCAGTGGGCGCCGATCGAGCTCTGCTCGTACACCAGGCAACCGGCGGGCGGTCCGGATCCGCTTGCCCTCGGAAGGTTCACCGTCGGTTCGGCGCTCACCGGCGGCGGTGGGTACGGGTACCATCGTCGGCTCTACCTCGACAGCGATCCCGTGCTTCTCTCGATGGCCGGCCGATTGCACCAGGCGGACCCGGACGCGTCCTGGCTCGGTCGCGTCGCGCCGGGGCTCGAGGCGGCGTACGAGCGTATAACAGCGAACATCGGTGAAGAGGGCCTTGTCCTCTGCCACGCGCTCTCCGGAAACAGCGGATCTCACCGATGGAGCTCGAATGCGATGGACGTCATCGGCTTCGGCCATATGGACGCCTACGTCAACGCGTGGTCGTTCCGCGCGCTGCGCACCTGCGCGGCGCTCTTCGTCCACCTCGGGCGCGACGAGCTCGCTTCTCGGGCCGCCGCCCACGCCGACCGGCTGCGTACCGCGTACGCTCCGTGCCTCCTCAACCCGCAGACCGGCTGGGTTGCCGGATGGCGCAGCCGCGACGGCATTCTCCACGACTATGCGTTCCTCTGGGTCAACGGACCGGCGATCGCATTCGGTCTGCTCGACGATGCCGAGGCGCGCTCAGCGCTGGAGGGCCTCGAAAAGCTGCGTCGGGAGGTCGGCCTGCAGTCGGCGCGATCAGGACTGCCCGCGAACCTCTTGCCGATCGATCCGAGCGATCAGATGGCCGGGATCTTCACGGCGGCCGACCAGCCGAGCTTCGAGCTCTACACCGACGGCGGGATGAGCGGATCGGCCGGGTACTATCTCCGCGCCCTTTCCCGATACGGGCTGCACGACGCCGCGGATCGTCTCGCCGCGGAGCTCGACGACGGGTACGCCAACGGTGTCTTCTGCGGCGCCATGGGCGAAGGTCAGGAGTTCCTCACCTGGGAGGGACTCCCCACCGGGTACGAGGGAACGCTCGTCGTTCGCCTCGATTCGCTCTCCGCGATCGCGATCCAGGCTGGGCTGCTCGAGCCGTGTTCGCCGGAGTGGTGGCCTGACTGACACACGGGTGCGAATGCGCTATGCTGCGGTTTTCCCTGGAGGCTCCAATGGACGCACGGTACGGGTATCACGGTTCGATCCTTCACGTCGACCTCTCGCGCTCGGCGAGTCGGGTCGAGACGATGGATGACTCCTGGTACCGAACCTACGGTGGCGGCGGATCGTTCGGCGCGTACTTCCTCCTGCGCGATACGCCTGCGGGAATCGACGCCTTCGACGAGGAGAACCTGCTCGTCTTTGCCTCGTCGGTCATCGCCGGGAACGACGGACCGGGGCTCGCCCGGTTCAGCGTGATCTGTAAGTCGCCGCTTTCGGATGGAATCGCGGAGACCAGGTGCGAAGGACCTTTCGGAACGTGGCTGAAGGGTTCCGGATACGATGCGATCGTGTTTCGCGGGAAGGCGCCCCAGCCCGCGATCGTGTCGCTCGAAGGCGGACAGGTCTCGTTTCACCCGGCCGGCGATCTCTGGGGAGCAGACACCGCCCGCACGACGGTCGAGCTGGAAACACGCTTCGGCGGCGGCGTGCAGGTTGCCGCGGTAGGGCCGGCAGGAGAGAACCTCGTCCGCTACGCAAGCATCGTCACGACCTGTTCGATCCAGGCGATGCGGATGGGAGTGGGCGCGGTGATGGGCTCAAAGCACCTGAAGGCGGTCGCGCTGTGCGGCTGTGAGCTCCCCGCCGTCTCGGATCCAGAGGAGCTCTCCGGACTCCGCGGCGAGTTCGAGGCGCGGATGCGCGAGAACACCCTGAGCATGTGGCAGAAGGATCCCCCCGGGTTTTCGGCCGCCGCGGATCTTTCGGATTTCGACACCGCCTATATCGGGTACGAGAACTACCGGTCGAACCTCCGGGTCGAACACTCCAACTACACTCGCGCGAGGTACCTGCCGTTCTTCCGCGGCGAAATCGCCTGTCCCGGATGCCCGAACGACTGCATCAAGATCATCGATCCCCGCGATGCGACCGGACAGGCCGCGCGGCCGGATAGCGATAGCCGCCCGGAGCGTCGCGATGCCCGGTCGGCCGGTATCCATCAGGAAGTCACCGGCGCGCTCGGCCCGAATATCGGTAATCCGAATCTCGAGCTGATGCTCGAGGCGAACGTGCTCTGCAACGAGCTCGGGCTCGACCCGGTGTCGCTCGGCTTCACGATCAGCTTTGCGATGGAGTGCTTCGAGCAGGGCATCCTCACCGAGCGCGAAACCGACGGACGAGCGCTTCGGTTCGGGAACGAGGCGATCATCAAGCCGCTCATCCAGGATATCGCCCACCGACGCGGCTTCGGCGCGGTCCTCGCGGAGGGCAGCAGGCGCGCCGCGGCACACATCGATGCCGGGCGTGGGGCCCCCGGACGCGGGAGTGCCGGTGCGGTTTCGGATGACGCGGCGCGTCCTGGCGACCTCGCCATGCACGTGAAGGGGGTCGAGATGGTCTCCTTCGAGCCGCGCACGCAGACGGGTCTCGCGCTCGGGTACGCGACGGCTCCGGTGGGTCCCCGGTACGACATCTGCGAGCACGACTGGGACTTCGACACGGCGACCGGATGGGACCACACCCTCGAACAGTCGCGCACGCTCGGCATCCTCGAACGGCTTCCGATGGAGCATCTGGGGCCGGACAAGGTGCGTACCTACAAGGTGCTCAACACGATCTGGAGTGCCTGCGACGCGCTTGATCTCTGCGTCTTCGCAAGCGCGCCCACGCGCGTTCTGAGCCTGGAGATGATCACGCGCCTCATCACCGCGGTGACCGGCTGGCACACGAGCTCGTACGAGTTCATGCGGTGGGGCGAGCGGCGCAACCATCTGATGCGCGTCTACAACCTGCGCGAAGGGCTTTCGGCTGCCGACGACACGCTGCCCCCTCGGTTCTTCACCCTCCCGATCGACCACGGCCGCCTGGCCGGGACGGTGATCGACCCGACGACCTTCGCCGAATCGGTCGGGATCTACTACGAGATGATGGGGTGGGACGAGGCCGGCGTGCCGCGGAAAGCGACGCTCTACGATCACAAGCTCGAGTGGGCGATCCCCCATCTGGGGCACACCGAATGAACGGACTGCAGGCCGGTGAGGGTTCAGGCAGGCGGGTGTTCGTCGCCGGACTGTTGCAGGAGAGTAACAGTTTCAGCCCGCGGCCGAGCAGCCGTGGGGACTTCTTTGTCGCAACCGGTGACGCGATGCTCGACCGCATCGCGGCGACCGCGGTTTTCAGACGCGCCGGGATCGTGCCGGTGCCGTCGCTCTTCGCGTACGCGGTGCCCGGAGGACCGCTCGGGGAGGCGGATTACTTCTCGTTTCACGACGAGATAGTCGCGGAGCTCGAGCCCGGGGCGATCGACGGGGTCTGGCTCTACCTTCACGGCGCACTGGAGGTGGAGCGGGTTGGGAGCGGCGAAGCCGCGCTCGTGACTTCGATCAGAAGTCGCGTCGGACCGCGCGTGCCCATCGCCGTCGCGCTCGATTTCCACGCGAACAACACCGAGGAGCTCATACAGGCGGCGAACATCGTCTACGGGTACCGCACCGCGCCGCATGTAGACACCGAAGAGACTCAGCGCCGCGCGGCGGAGCTTCTCGTAGAGGCGATCGAGGGAGAATTCCTTCCAAAGGCGGCGATGGTACGTCCTCCCTTGCTCTTCCCGGGCGAGATGGCGACGACGCCGGTTGAGCCGTTGCGCTCGCTGATGCACGAAGTCGAGCTGGCCGACGAGGTCTCCGGGGTGATGTGCGCCTCGTTTTTCGACGGGATGGCATGGGTCGATGCGCCCCACAGTCGTGCGAGCGTCGTCGTGGTCGAGCGACCGGGGGCAGGCGAGCCGGGAGTGGCGCTTCGGGAGGCGAAACGGCTTGCTCGCCGCTTCTGGGACCGGCGACACGAGTTCGGCTTTGAGGAAGAGACCGCAGAGCCGGAGGATGCGATCGATCGCGCGATCGCGAGCCGGGAAGGCCCGGTGTTCATCGCCGACTCGGGCGATAACTTTACCGCAGGCGCTCCCGGAGACTCGGTCTGGTACCTGCGAATTCTGCTGCAGCGCGAGCTACCCCCGACGCTCGTCGCGGGCGTCACGTGCGCGCGTGCGGTCGCCGCCGCTTTCGCTGCAGCCGAAGCCCCGGAGGCGCAAGAACGCGGTGCCTCGGACGCCCCGCGATCGGACGCGAGGGGTCCCCTCTCGCTCGAGCTCGGCGGCGAGCTCGACCCGCATGGCGAACGGATGACCATCGAGGCGCAGCTGCTCTGGCACGGGCGTGTGATCGACAAGAGCGGGGCGCCGAACACGCGAGCGATCGTCGTGCGATGCCTCGCCAACCCGTCGGTGACCGTCGTCGTTACCGAGGGACGCGTTTCGTTCACCTCTCCGGCGATCGTGGAGTCGGCGGGAGTCGCGATTGCAGACTACAGAATCATAGTCGTGAAGCTCGGGTATCTGTTCGACGAGCTTCGCGGCGTCGCGAAGCGGTCGATCATGGCGTTCACGCCCGGGAGCGCCTGCCAGGTGCTCGCCAGATTCGCGTACCGGCGTGTCATCCGCCCGGTCTACCCGCTCGACCGCGACTGTTCATGGCCGGAATACGGGGAGTAGGAGATAATGCACCAGACTCGCGAGTCCGCATGGCGCGGATACCTGATAGATCACCATTCACCCGCACCTCCGACGGTCACGCTCGACCGTCTCGACATCGAAGAGTACCGCCGCTTCGTTCGGACCGCGAACATCACGACCCTCATGATGTACTGCAAGGACCACTGGGGTTACAGCTACTACGATACCTCCATTGGCACGCGACATCCGGGGCTCACACACGACTGGGTGGCGGCGGTTGCCGGGATGCTGCGCGAAGAGGGTGTCGAGTTCAACGCCTACTACTGTCTCGAGTACGACACGCTCGCCCCTTCGCAGCATCCGCAGTGGAGCATCGTCGACGCCGCAGGTAGTCCGGTGCGGCTCGAGGGCAGGATGGCGAAGTGGGGAATGCCGTGCTACGAGACGCCGTATCGATCCTATGTGCTCGGTCAGCTCGAGGAGATCGTCGGGAGTTACCGGCCGGACAGTCTCTTCCTCGACATCTTTGGTAAGACGTTATGCTACTGCGAGGCTTGTCGGACCCGGTTCAGGGCGGACTACGGCTACGCGCTTCCGGTCGCCGAGTCGCGCAATGTCAACGAGTACCAGACCTTCGACTTCGGCGAACAGGGCCGCGACGTCAACGCCTTCCTCGAACAGTGTGCCGACCGCATGCTCGATGAGATCATGACGGTGGTGAAGCGGACCGACCCCCGGATACAGGTAACGATCAACTTTGCCGCCCTCTACCCGAAGTCGATCCGCGACCGGCTCGATTACCAGTTCACCGAGCCGTGGGCCGGCAACTGGTTGTCGGCCGGCTACTCCCGCGACACGGCTGCCGGACAGTCGCCGCAGCTCGGGCCCGGCGACGTCTCTGAGGTCTACAACTACCGACCGTACGACGTGTACCGAGTCGCGGCCGCACAGATTGCCGCCGCCGGGTGTCGCGTCTTCTTCTACAGCGGCAGCCAGCATGCCGACGGCACGCTCGAACACGAGGAGGCGCGTCGCATTGGGCGTGCCTATGAGGAGATAGCGGCGATCGAGCCCTGGCTCTCAGATCGAGAGGTGTTCGCGGACGTCGCGATCATCCAGAGCGATTCCTCGGTGACCGCCCGCGCCGGGTCACACGTCGTGGCCAACGCGATCGGCCGCTGTAAGAAGCCCGACCCGCATCGCCGTGCGGTTCTTGGTGCGATGCAGTGCTGCGACGAGGCGAATATCGCGTGGACCGTTCTGCCGGAGCAGAACGCCGACGTGGAAACCCTGCGGCGCTACCGTCTCGTGATCCTCGCGGGTCTTTTCTTCATAAGCGAGCCGCTTGCCTCGGCACTGCGCGACTATGTCCACGACGGCGGGGCCCTCCTCGCCGACGGTGAGTGCGGTCTCTACGCGCGCGACGGATCACGACTCACGGACTTCGCGGCGGCAGAGGTGCTCGGGTGCACCTTCGGCTCGCGGCTCGACGAGTTCAAGGCGGCGGAGTGGGGCGGTTACGTTGCCCCGCTCCGGGATGCTTCCTCGGCCACGTCGTCCGATGACGCTGCAGTGGTCGACCCGGCGCAGTTCTGGGCTGCGACGCCTGATACCTTCGTGCCGGCCGGCCGGGTTCAGTACCGCGTGAGTCCCGCAACGGGCGCGCAGACGCTCGGCCATCTCGTTGCGCCCGCTGTCGCGCTTACCGACACTACCTGGGTGAACTGGTGGTGCCCACCGCCGTGCGCGGCGAAGCTCGCCGATCTCAATCCTGCCGTGGTTGCCTCACGCTATGGGCGCGGCCGCGCGATCTACCTCGCCTGGGACCTTTTCCACGGCAAGGCCGACGGTCTCCAGCTGACCCAGAGTATCTTCTCGGGAGCCGTATCGCATCTACTCCCTGACCCGTCCGTTGCCCTGGAGACGGGCTACCCGGCGACCGTGAGCTTCTCCGCGTACGTTCGAGGCGATGAGCTGATCGTGCACATCATCTCCCACTTCGCCGAGCGCACGAACGGTGATGCGCCTCCCGTTGAACCGGGCATCCTGCGGGTGAGCGCCACGGCCTTTCAGGTGACGAGCGCACACCTCGTGGCCGGCGACTCGGAGATGGATGCCGGAGGTGTCCCGCTGACCGTCGCGCGCACGGAGCGAACATTCGATGTCGCGCTTCCTCTCGTGCGGATCCATGGGCTAGTGATCGTGAAGCTTGGCGGCCTGCCTCCGCGCTGAGGACCGCAAACCGTGGCGCAAGAAAAAGGCACGCCCGTAGGGCGTGCCGTGCCTGTCTTCTGGTCAGGCCTTACTCGCCAAACCGCTCCTGGAGCGGCGGCCAGGCGTAGTCGATTCCGAGTCGGTCCTTGTTCGCCTGGAAGTTCTCGTTCTGTACCTCCCAGACCTGCTCGACTCCGAGTCGAAGGATGTGTTCGACGCCTTCGCGCCAGATCGCCTCGACCTCTTCAGGAGACTCAGCCATCACCATCCGCGGCATCTGTGCGTCCCAGTAGGTGTTGACCTCACCGAGGATGGCAGCTTCCTCCGTCCCGCCTGCGGGCTCAATGTTGTTCCAGGCGAGGTCGTTGTAGACGAACTCGCTCGAGGCGTCCCAAATGTCCGCGTGCAGTTGCTCGTGGAGCGTGGCCGGAGGTGGCTCGACGGCGCGGGAGTAGACCGGGTTGTGCAACCACCACATGCCGCCGCCGTCGCCGTACCGCTGGGCTGCGGCCTGCGGATCCGCCGCCTGTTGTTCGAGGTAGTGGTCCGTCCAGCGGATCTCGCCGTCCACGACTTCATAGGTGACACCTTCGATCCCGAAGTTGGTCAGGTGCTGCCCCTCCTCACTGTAGAGGTAGTGCATCCATCTGATGACGCGGTCGGGTCGCGCGGTGGTACGCGGAATGACGTTTACCTGCCAGCCGGCAAGCCCCGACGAGACGAGCTGCGGGTCT
>SLST01000329.1 GCA_007130265.1 Spirochaetales bacterium | reverse complement strand
CTACCTCTCGGCAACCGCCGG
This sequence comes from Spirochaetales bacterium, assembly GCA_007130265.1. Lineage (GTDB taxonomy): Bacteria > Spirochaetota > Spirochaetia > DSM-27196 > SLST01 > SLST01. Next base: position 7,599 of record SLST01000329.1, on the reverse strand, counting down.
GAACGTCTACGTGGATGGAACCAACATCCTCGAAGAACCCGAAGCGGTCAAGCGCCGCATGGGGTACCTGCCGGAAAGCCCACCCATCTACGGCGAGATGACGGTACGCGAGTATCTGCACTTCGTGTGCCGCATCAAGAAGGTGCCCCGGCGCGAGGTCAACGACCGTATCGAGCAGGGGCTCCATCGCGTTGGTATCGCGGAGGTGTTCAACCGACTCGTCGGCAATCTCTCAAAGGGCTACCGGCAGCGCGTCGGCCTCGCCCAGGCACTGATGGGCAACCCGGATATCCTCATTCTCGATGAGCCGACGGCCGGGCTCGACCCCAAGCAGATCATTGAGATACGCGACCTCATCCGGTCGCTCGGCGCCGACCACACCGTCATCCTGAGCTCACACATCCTGCCGGAAGTGAGCGAGATCTGCCCTCGGGTCATGATCATCAACGACGGCAGGATCGTCGCCGACGGCGACCCGACAACGCTCGCGGGCGAGCTCTTCGACGCGAGCCAGGTCGTCGTTACCGCGGTGGCCGACGAGCCGACGACACGCGATGCGGTTTCCGGCCTCGTGGGGATCAGCAGGATCGAGGTCCTTCCGGCGAGTGAGAGCGGGACAACCGAGATGCTGATCGAAAGTGAGAAGGACCGTGACCTGCGACGGGACATCTTCGAGGCGTTCAGCAGCAAGCGCGTCCCGCTGATCGGGCTGCGGGTGAAGAACGCGACTCTCGAGGAGATCTTCCTGGAGCTGACAAGCGGCGTGAGAGGAGCAGACGTGACGGAGGCAGACGCATGATCGCGATCATGATACGTGAGTTTCGAACCTACTTTCAGACACCGGTAGGCTATGTGTTCATGGGGCTGTTCCTGCTGGTTGCCGGGTTCTTCTTCACCTTCGGCAATCTTCTGAACGACAGCTCCTACTACACGAGCTTCCTCGGCAACATTCTCTTCCTTTACTTGTTCGCGGTGCCGCTCCTGACGATGCGACTCCTCAGCGAGGAGCGAAGGCAACGAACGGATCAACTCCTGCTGACGAGTCCGATCACCGTCGTGGACATCGTGCTGGGGAAGTTCTTCGCTGCGATGCTGGTCTTCTTCGTCACGCTCCTGGTGACGGTCCTCTACGCGGTGGTCGTAGGCGTCTTTGGAGACCTCGCGGTGTGGCAGACGGTTGGCGGGTACATCGGGTTCATCCTCCTCGGCTCGTCGTTCATCTCACTCGGCGTGCTGGTATCCGCGGTGAGTGAGAACCAGGTGAGCGCGGCCTTCTTCACCTTTTTCGCGCTGCTCTTCATCTGGTTCCTCAATCTGGTGAGGACGGTCGCACCGACCGATCCGACGTCAAGCACGATTTTCGCGGCAGCGCTCGCGCTTGGTCTGGCAGGCTTTTTCTACGCGAATACGAGGAGCTGGATCGCCAGTGCCGCGGTCGTCCTGCTCGGAGCGGCGACGATTGTCGTGCTGCACCTCGTGCATCCGGCGATTTTCAACGGGCTCATCCCCGACGTCCTGGCCTGGTTCAGTCTGCTCGACCGTTACGACGGGTTTACCCTCGGGCTGCTGAAGCTGCAGGAGGTCGTGTTCTACCTGAGCTTCACATCGATCTTCCTGTTCGTCTCAGTGCGGATGGTCGAGAAGCGACGGTGGGCATAGGAGACACGATGGACATCAAATCATTCCTGAGCAATCCAAAAATCAAGTACGGCGGTTACGCTACGATCTTCACGTTCGCCGTCATCGCCGGGATTCTCGTCCTCAACCTGCTGGTGGGACAGCTCGGCTGGCAGATCGACATGACCGATCGCGGTGTCTACACCTTGAGCCAGCAGACACGCGACATCATCAGCGAGCTCGACCAGGACGTCACGATCTACGTACTCGCCCGGCGCAACGAGGAAGACCCGCGCATCATGGAGGCACTGAACCGGTACGCGCAGGCGTCGAACCGCATCCGGCTCGAAACCGTGGATGCTGAGCAGAACCCCGCCTTCGTCGCCCGGTTCGACCCGGAAGGCGAAGGGCTACGCAACGGCAGCGTCATCGTGGCAAGCGGAGAGGCGCATCGGGCAATTCAGGGCGTCGACCTGTTCAGCGTCGACCGACGCAACCCGCAGGCTCCGCGCATCCTCGGACTGAATGTGGAGAACCGCATCACTAACGCGCTGCTCTTCGTCGCCGCCGGCCGCACCCCGGTGATCTACCAGATGACCGGCCAGGGACAGATCGATCTCGGGCAGCAGGGAATGCAGCGCCGGCTCGGAGAGCAGTTCCGCAATGCGAATTTCGAGCTGCGCACGATCAACCTCGCGCAGGCGCCCCAGGTGCCGGACGACGCGGCGATCGTCGCGCTCGTACGCCCGCGCACCGACATTTCGCAGGGCGAGGCCGAAAAGCTGTCCGCCTACCTCAACGACGGCGGGAAGCTGTTCGCCGCGATGGAACTGGCTGCGGGCGAGCTACCGAACCTCGCAGGAGTGCTCGAACAGTTCGGCATTGGCATTCCGGCGGCGGTGCTCGTGGATCCGGACCGCAACTTCAACAACGGACAGCCGCTCGAGCTGTGGCCGCAACTTGCGGAGACAAGCATCACCACGCCGCTCCTCGAAGCGAACTACCGGGTCTTCACGCCGCTCGCACGACCGGTGATTGCGCTCGACACGAAACCTCGCAGCGTCACGATCGACCCGCTGCTTCTGACCTCGCAGGAGAGCTTCTTCCGCACGAATCTGGAGATACCTTCGCCGACCATGACCCCTGAAGACATTCCCGGCCCACACCCGGTCGCGATTCGGGCGATCGAGCGTGAGTTCACTACCGGAGAAGAGATCACCCGGATCATCGTAGCGGGCGACGTCGACTTCATCTCCCTGGTCGACCAGATCAACGGAAACCTCGACTTCCTGATGAACTCGTTCGCGTGGCTCGAGGAACAGGAACAGACACTCTCCATACGACCGCGAACGACACTGCAGTTCCCCATGCAGACGACCGGCATGCAGAAGCTCATCTTCGGCGGATTGTTCGTAGTCGTCATACCGCTAGTGATTCTGATCGTCGGACTCGTTACCTGGTTGAGGAGGCGGCACCTGTGAGACGCCCGATACGACTTGGTATTGTAGCCGCAGCGATCGTTGCGATGGTCGCGACGATCGTTATCCTGCAGTCGATCGAGGAAGAACCGGAGCCGGCGCCGGCGCCCACATTCACGGCGGATGACCCGGATCGGGTGATCCTCCTCGATAACCCTCGCAACGAGATATCACAGATCGTGATCCGCCGCGAGGACGGTGAGCTCGCCGTCACGCGGCAGGACGACGACCGGTTCCGGCCGGTCCACGCGCACGACGTCGCATGGAACAATTCGGCGGTCAGCCGCATCGTATCAGGAGCCACCTCCATGTCGAGCCGCCGTGTGATCGGCGAGGTCGATAATCCCGCCGATTACGGCCTCGCCGACCCTGCCGCCGTCGTGATCGTCGAGCGAACCGACGGGTCGGAAGTCCGGCTCTTCATCGGTGACAGAACCCCCGCGAGAGACGGTTACTACGTTCGGCGATCGGACGATCCGAACGTCTACTCCGTCTTCGACACGTGGATAACCCCGTTCTTCCAGGACAAGGACCAGCTGCGCGTGCGGGCGATCCCACAGATCGCGATGGATCAGCCCGAACGCTTCGTCGTCGAGACGCTCGACGGGCGAACGATCCGCGCAGAGCGACGACCGGAATGGGATGAGGACCCTGAGATGGGCTTCTCCTCGTTCGCCGTCTACGAGCCGTTCCGCCGTCGCTACCAGCTCAACACGAACTGGGTCGAAGACCTCTCCGAGCAGGTCCAGGCCCTGCGCATCGGACGCTTTGTCGACGACGCTCCCGCGAGTCTGGCCGAGTACGGGCTCGATCCTCCCCGGGCCCGTTTCCTGTTCGCCGACCGCGACGATCGCCGGCTGGAGATGCTCGTCGGCACGGAGACCGAGGGCGGCAGGTACGCGAAGTTCCCTGATCGCCCGAGCGTCTTTGTGCTTTCCGGCGCCGAACCGATCATCACCGTGCGTCCCTACCGCACGATCAGCGCCTTCGCGCTCATCGTCAACATCGACCTCGTGGACTTCTTCGAGGTCGAGACCTCCGACGAACGCTTCGTCGGTCGAATCGAACGGGAGGAGATCGAGGGCGAAGAGTTTCCGGAGGAGACGTACTACCTCGACGGTGCGGTGATTGAGGAGAGCGCCTTCAAACGCCTCTACCAGTGGGCCATTGGACTGATGTTCGACCTGGAGATTCCCGGGGACCGTGCGATCGTGGTCGGCGCTCGGGAACCGATCGCAACGATCAGATACCACCTCAACACCGGCACGGAACCGCTTGTCGTCTCGTTCGAACCGTACGACGCAAACTATGCGATGGTGGTTCGCGACGGCGATGCAGAGTTCCTGATCGCGCGCTCGAAGCTCCAGCGCATGCTCACCGCGTTCAGGGAAGCATCATGAGCCAGGGGCGGCCTAACGGGCCGCCCTTTCGCGCTTGGCTGCGGTGACGATCAGGTTGGCAATGGCATCCGGGTCGAGGTCGGTCGTGTCGACGATGAGATCGGCGAACCCGTAGTCGTCGTTGTTGATGCCGTAGAGCCGCAGATACCGCTCGTGGTCGCGGCGATCACGCTCGACCGTCTGGGACAGCACGGTTGCGGAGTCGGTAGGCTTCTCCCCGGTCTCCATATTTCGCTTCCTGATACGCTCCGCGCGTACTTCGGGCGGTGCATCGAGGTAGACACGCAGATCGGCGTCATCGAGCACCCAGATGGCCAGGCGCGAGCCCAGTACGGTATTCCCCTCGCGGGCCATCTCGACTTGCCGACGGTCAAGGTGCAGATCCCAGCGCGAGTCGTCTTCGGCCCGCTCGCAGAGTTCTTCAAACGAAACCCCTTCCTCGGCAGCCATGTCCTTGAAGGTGTAGTTGATCCGCTCGTAGCCGAGGCGTTCAGCGACCAGCGAAGTGACCGTTGAGTTGCCGCACCCGCTCTTTCCGGAAATGGCTATCTTCACCCTCTACTCCACGTTACGCAACTGCTCGCGCACATTCTCCAGGGCGTCCTTCGCCTCGACCACCTGTTCGCTAATCGCGAGCACGATGCTCTTCGATCCGATCGTGTTGATCTCGCGATGCATCTCCTGGCACAGGAAGTCGAGTTTCTTGCCGACCGGACCTCCGCGTACCAGCGTGGCGCGGAAACTCTCGAGGTGAGCCGCGAGACGCACAAGCTCCTCGTTGATGCTGAACCGGGTAAGCTGAACCGCCACCTCGGCGAGCATACGGGACTCCTCAACACGGTCGCCGACAACCTCGGCAAACCGGTCGCCCAGGTTCGCCTTCACCTGCAGATCGATCTCGCCGGCATGCTCGGAGACACGCTGCACGACCGTCTCGGTTCGCGAGATCTGGCGGTCGATATCCCGCGCAAGCCGTATACCCTCCTCGCGTCGACTCTCGTCGAAGCGCTCGAGCGCCTCGATGAGCAGCGGCTCCACGATCGACCAGTACCGTTCGCGGTCCTGCGCCCGCTCGCTCTTGATGACGCCCTCGAGCCCCAGGACGTGTTCGAGCGCGATTGGTGCGTCGATTCCGGCCGCTTCGCGAAGTTCGGTGAGCGCCGCGAGGTAACCGCCAAGCGCCTTTCGATCGACGGTCACCGCGAGGTCTTCCTGCAACTCCCGCAGCCGGACGGTGACGTCCACCCTCCCGCGCGCCACCTTCGCCGTGAGCCGCTCGCGGATCGCCGGTTCGAGGGGGTTGAGGGTCGCCGGAAGCGACACCTGTACGTCCAGATACCGGTTGTTGACCGACTTCACCTCCACTGAGGCGGTGACGGTGTCATCCGTCCGTTCGCAGTGCCCATAGCCCGTCATGCTGATCACCGTCGAACCCTCGCGAGCCGCTCGAGCACCCAGGGCCCGAGCTGCCAGTTGTTCCCGGCTCCCATCGTCAGGAAGAGATCACCCGGCTGCAGGGTTCGTTCGATCAACGCTCCGGCGTCGAGTACGCCCGCAACGTAGTGTACGCGGGAGTGGTGTTCGCGCGCGGCGACGGCGAGGACCTCTCCGGTAACTCCGCCCGGGTTCTCCTCCCTCGCCGAGGCGTAGATGTCGTGGAGGACCAGCACGTCGACAGCGGAAAGCGCCCGCGCGAAGTCGTCGAGCAGCGCAAGAGTCCGTGAGTAGGTGTGCGGCATGAAGCTCAGCACGATTCGACGGCCCGGGTAGAAGGCGCGAAGGCCCGTGATTGTCGTCGCGATCGCGGTCGGGTGGTGTCCGTAATCGTCGATGACGAGAACGCCGTCGGCTTCACCAACCACCTCGCTGCGACGCCGCGTTCCGCGGAACCCCGCGAAAGCACGGCCGGCCGCGGCAGAGATCTGCTCGCCGGCCCGCTCATCAGCGCCCCAGGCGACGACGGCTCTCACTACCTGGAGCGCAGCGGCAGCGTTGAGAGTATTGTGATCGCCGGGCACATGAAGCTCATATGGAGTTCCGTCTACCGTGAACTCGGTCGACCCGCAGCGGCGAGCCGTTACCGCAACGGCGCCGGCGCCGGAGGCGGTGCACCCGTAAGGAACGAGGCTGAGATCGGGGCGGCCATCCTGGACGGTTGCCGCCACACGAGAAGCTCCGCAGTCGTCGGCACAGTAGATGAGTGTGCCTCCCGGCTCGAGACGGTGCGCGAACTCTACGAAGGCGGATTCGATGTCCGCCGCGTCGCGGAAATAGTCGAGATGGTCGGGCTCCACGGAAGTGATCACCGCGGCCCGCGGAGAGAAACTGAGAAAGTGTCGACGGTACTCACAGGTTTCCGCGACGAAGAACTCGTCTCCGGCTACGAGCGTAGCTCTCCCGTCGAGATCGGGGAGCGCGCTGCCGACGAGTACGGTGCCCGTGAGACCGAGCTCCTGGACAATGCAGGCGACGATCGCCGTTGTCGTCGTCTTGCCGTGCACACCGGCAATGCCCACCGATGGAGCGCGACGCGACAGCGCCCCAAGAGCGTCGGTGTACGCCGCGATCGGGATACCCATGCGCCGAGCTTCGATCAGCTCGGGATGCCGGTCAGGATCGTAGGCCGCCGAATAGATCACGAGGTTCGGAGTCGGCGTCGCGTCGACCAGGTGAGAGCGATCGAAGCCTTCGTGGTACGCGATTCGGGCACGGGCGAGCATCTCGTCCGTATAGAACGTCTCAGCCACGTCCGCTCCGGTCACCCGAGCGCCGCGCGAGACGAGCACCTCCGCGAGCGCGGCCATCCCTGTACCCTTGATTCCGACCATATACACATTGAACCCGGCAAGCTGCACCGGAAGAACAGGGACGGACATGGGGACATCATAGTCGATTCCCTCACCTTGGGGTAGCTGGAGCGATCTCACAGAGCTCAGTCGTTCTTGGGGAGGTAGACCGACGGTTGAGCTTTTCCGTACCCACTGTCGCGCACGTTCGCGGCTGCCTCATCGTGCAGCTCGGACAGCGGCTGGGGCTGCGGGGTGTAGTCGCGGGAAATGCCCGGACTCAGCTCGCGGCGCCACTCGTGCTTCTCGTACTCGTCT
>SLST01000197.1 GCA_007130265.1 Spirochaetales bacterium | reverse complement strand
TTCGTCCCAGGCCGTGATGGGCGGGTCGAACTGGTAGTCGGTCTTCACGTTGTTGGTGCAGTAGTACCCGGCCGCGCGAAGATGCTCGGTGAAGCAGTGCACGTAGTGGGGGACCACCGCTGAGTACGGCGTCGGCAGGGCCGGTGCCTCGGCCTGTACGTGCGTGGTTCGCATATGGTGCGTGCCGATCGCGGTCGGGTACATGCCGGTGATAACGGCGCTCCGCGCCGGGGCGCAGACGCCGGCGGTGGAGTAGCAGTTCGTGAACAGGCACCCTTCGCCGGCGAGGCGGTCGAGGTTGGGAGTCCGGGCGGTCGGATCACCGTAGCACCCGTAGAAAGGATTGGTGTCCTCGAATGAGATCCAGAGGATGTTCGGGCGTTCAGTCATTCCTGTCTCCGTATACGATCTGGCGGGCAACTTTTTTCACGACGTCGATTCGCCGCAGGGCGGCCGACGAGAGCTGCGGCATCGGCCGGAAACGGTCGCGCACCGCCCGGTGCAGCCTCTCTGCCAGGGTCCGTCGGTCGTCCGTCCTGATCGCGTTCTCACCGTAGTCGATGCGGCAGACGATGCGTGGAGCGTGGAAGGCGCGGTAGATGTGCGTGATCAGCGGAGGCCACTCTTCCCATCCGATCACGATGCTCGCCGGTGGCCATCCGGCGGGCGTCTCGTAGGAGACAGTCGCCCAGCAGACCGGTATCTGCAGGTCGACTGCGACCTGAAGCAGGGCCGTGCGGAATGGACGCACGTCCGCCCCGCGACTCGTGCGTCCTTCCGGAAAGAGCATCAGCGATTCGCCGTGCTCGAGCACGCGGCGCATCAGATTCCGTGCCGGTCCGACCGCCTTCAGGCTCATACGGTTCACGAACTCGACCCCTACGCTCTTCAGGACCTGCCGGAAACCCACGATCTCTCCGTAGAGGTGGTTGACCATGAAGCGGCATCCGAGCTCGCCGAGAAAGGTGAACGAGTCCGCCCAGCTGAGATGGTTGGCTACGACGAGGCTTCCCTCCGGCGGCCGCGTGCCGCCGCTTCGGACGCGGATGTTCGAAGCACAGATGAGGATCCTCCCGAGCCGGCGCGCGAGGGCCGGGCGGATGGTCCGGTACGTTCTGATCGGGAGGAGCGATCGGACAGCGAGCGCGAAGACGGCGACGGAAACGAAGACGATCGTGAAGTAGAGCAGTCGAAAGAGGCCCCGCAACCCGCCGATCACCGTGTGGCGCGGGTCGCGAGAGAGATAGTACGCCATGTGACACTGTACGACACCTCGACGCATCGCGCAACGAAATGGAAGTGTTACGGATCCTGGTGCCGGCAGTGATTATCTCTCCAAGAGCACCAGGATTCGTGACAGTTACCGGCGGCCGCGGTACCTTCCCTCTCGGAGGGTAGCGATGAGGCGACTACAGTGGGCCGCAGCGGTTCTGTTCTCGGCAGCGTGGGTCCTCGTTCCCGGGTTGCTGCAGGCCGAAGAGACGATCAGCGAGCGAATGCTGCTCGAGGCGGCGTCTCTCGGCACCGACGCCCTGCGATTCGGCACGTCCTTCAGCCACCACGACGATCACGGATACCCTGAGAATGCCGACGGCCTGCTCGTGCTGCGTGAGTCACCCGACGGTCCGCTTGTCACGATGCGCGGCGACCGCGACCCCTACCTGGTCTACGCCCAGTACGCCAACCGGCAGCGCGACGCGGTCATGCTCGCACGGACGAGTAGCGTCCGCGATGTGCTGCCGAGCGGAGAGACCGTCGACGTTCCCTACGGATACGGGGCCATACGCTTCAATACGGTCTACGTCTCGATCGTCGAAAGCCTGCTCGTTCCGCACTTCAGCGACAATCAGAAGGAGCACGTCGAGTTCCCGCTCACCGATCTCTACATCGGGGGGAGCTTCGGGCTTACAGGGATACTGGGATCGGTGCGCTACGTGCACACCGAGCAGTACGTCGGCTACCTCGCCGCAGGCTACAACCCGTTTCGAAGCGACAATCCCGCGAGCGTGCTGAACCGTTACACCGTCCCGGTGCATCTCGGCGGCGGCTATCGCTTCCCGGGCATCTTTCCCGAGTTCCTCGGCGAGAACAACTGGACCGTGGGCGTGGACCTCATGCTCGGGTTCGGCAGGCGCGGGGCCGACCCTGCAACGTCCGGCGTGCTTGTCCCGGGGGCCTTCATCGACGTTGAGCGGGTGCTCTTCGACGAGCGCGGGCTGCGTCGCGACTACCGTACCGACCCGCGTCCGTACAACTACCGGGTGAACGCGCTCGTGTTCAGGGCGGCAGCGTACCTCAACGTGACGAACCTGGGGGCGGATGATCTCTTCTTCCCGGTCTTCAGTCTGAGCTACCAGTACAACGTGATCGGGCCTCGAATCCCGCAGCACGATTTCAAGGAGACCCAGGTCCTCTACGTCGACGACGCGTACCGCGAGGACCTGCGGCGACAGGCCGAACGGCGCGACGAGCGTTCGAGCCGCTAACCGCCGAGCCGCTGCTCGTCGCTGATGCGCATCGCCGCGAGCTTGCCGCTGATCATGCTCATCGTCGTGCCGGTCCCCGGGACGGTGTACTGGCCGGCGTAGTAGAGGTTGCCGAGCTTGCGCGACCGGTTCCGCGGACGGAAATAGGCGGTCTGGAAGAGCGTCTGGCCGAGTCCGAAGGCGGTTCCCTCGTGCGCACGGTAGTCCTCACGGAACTCCCTGATCGACATGGTCTCCCGGAACACGATCGCGTCGCGAAGCCGTTCGCCGGTCAGCCGTTCCATGCGATCCATGACTAGCGAGAAGTAGCGTTCGCGCAGGTCGTCGGAATCGTCGAGACCGAGCGCGCACGGTACGAGGATGAACATCGCCTCGTGCCCCTCGGGAGCACAGCCGGGGTCGGTCATCGATGGGATGTGCAGGTAGAACAGCGGATCCGCCGGCCACCGGCGCTTGCCGTAGACCGCGTCGAAGTGATCGTCCCAGTCGGTGTCGAAGAAGAAGGTGTGGTGGGCGAAGAACGGCAGTTTTCGGTTCAGGCCGACGTAGTAGTTCAGGACCGCCGGTGCAAAGGTGCGGTGCTTCCACGATCCAAGCGGCAGTGACCGGTCCTCCGGCGAGACGAGCTGGTCCTCAACATGAACGTAGTCGGCGTTTGCGACGACCGCGTCGACGGGGACCTCGTCCTCGTCGCAGTCTGAGCGCACGGCTATGGTCGTCGCCCGTCCGGTCTCGCTTCGAATCGCGGTCACCTCCGTGTTGAACACGAACCGCACGCCCTTGCTCTCGGCGACCTCCTTCATTGCCTCCACCACGCGGCCGAACCCTCCCTGCGGGTACCAGGTGCCAAGGCCGAAATCGATATGGCTCATCAGCGTGTAGACTGCCGGGGTCTTCCGGGCGTAGCTGCCGAGGAAGACGACCGGGAACTCGAGGATCTTCTGCAGGTAGGGATGGCGGAAGTACCGACGGATCAGCCCGCGGTAGCTCTGCAAGAGGTTCAGACGGAAGAGGTTCTTCACGAGCGTTCCGTTTACCATGTCGAGGAGCGAGTTGAAGTTCCGGTAGATGAACCCGGTCATAGCGAACTCGTACTTGCGCTTCGCCTGCTCGACGAAGGCCTCGAGTGCGGCGCCGGCGCCCTGCTCGTACGACTCGAAGACCGCCTTCGCCGCTTCGAAATCGGCCGGGATCGTCACTTCGTTGGCCGTTTCGCCCGGAAGGCTCTCGCCGTAGTAGACCTTGTAGCTCGGGTCGACTCGGCTGATCGCGTAGTAGTCTTCGCGCCGCACCCCCATGTCGGTGAACCAGCGATCGTGCTCGCCGGGCATCCAGTACCAGCTCGGGCCCATGTCGAACCGGAAGCCGTCGCGCTCGAGCACCCGCGCGCGTCCGCCGACCCACGCGTTCTTCTCGTACACCGTGACGTCGTACCCCTTCTGCGCGAGGTACGCCGCAGCCGAGATCCCGCCGAATCCGGCCCCGATCACCGCTACCTTCGTGCACGTCGCGTCCATACGCCCCCCTCTTCGATGGAGAGATGCTACGTTCTCGAGATGCGGGCGTCAACAAAGCGCGACTGTCAGCTTTGGCGGGGCTCCGCGGTCGGCGCGCCTCCGCGGTCGGCAGCTCTTCGCCATCAGCGGATCTCTGCCATCGCGGCCACGAGGCGATCGATCAGCGCGTCGGTCTCGCCGTTGATCCGTCGCTTCTGCGGGTTGGTCTCGATCCAGCGAACGCTGCGGCGCATGCCCTCGTGGAAGGGTATGGTTGCGGTGAACCCGGGAACGTATCGCTTGATCTTCGTGTTGTCGAAGACGACGCTCGCCCCTTTGTCGCCAATGAGTCCCGGGCCGTACTCCGGGCTGAGGCGAGCGATGATCTCGCTCGGCGCGTGGACGAGCTTCGGCTCGGCGCCAAGTGCCCGGCCGATTGCGCGATGGATTTCGTCCCAGGAGAGCTGCTCGTCGCCGGTGATGTGAAAGGTCTCACCGATCGCCCGGTGATCGCCGAGCAGACCGTTGAACCCCTTCGCAAAGTCGTCCGTGTGCGTGATCGTCCACAGCGAGGAGCCGTCGCCGTGGACCACGACCGGCCGTCCGTCGAGCATGCGCTGCGGTATCGTGAAGTCGTGGCCGAAGGTGGTGGGAAACCAGCCGTCGGAGTAGGTGTGGCTCGGGCGCACGACCGTCGCCGGAAACCCGTTCTCCGTGTATGCCTTCCAGAGCATCTGCTCACAGGCGATCTTCTCCTGCGAGTACTTCCAGTACGGGTTGTGCGCCGGGGTGCTCTCGGTGATCACGTGGTGTCGCACCGGCTTGTGGTAGACGCTCGCCGAGCTGATGAAGATGAACTGTGCGGTCCTGCCGCTGAAGAGCTCGATGTCAGCGGCGATGTGATCCGGGGTGAAGGCGATCCAGTCGACGACCGCGTCAAAGCGCAGGCCCGAGAGGAGCTTCGTCACCTCGTCGGTCTTGCGGATATCCCCTAGAATGGTCTGCACCTCATCCGGGACGCGCCCCTTCGCGCTGCCGCGGTTGAGATGGTAAAGCTCGATGCCTCGAGCGACTGCATCGTGGGTGCACGAGGTAGAGATGTTACCCGTTCCGCCTATGAAGAGCACTTTCATCTTATCTTCCTCTCCGTCGAGCTCAGCCTGCGACGGTCTCGAACATGTAGTGTACCGATGATTCCCAGGCCGGAACCCGTCGGTGCTCGAGCTCCTGAACGACGAGGTGCGCTTCGCACTCCACCGGGTGCCACTCGATCCACACCCCGGATTCGCGAACGACGAGCACCGCGAACCACGCACCGTCGGTCCCGTGAAAGCCGGTCGCACCGGGATTGAGCGCGCCGCGGTTGTCGCAGAATCGCCAGATCCGTGTGTGGATGTGTCCAAAACAGAGGACTTCGCCCGGGCGCACCGCGAAACGCCTCATGACACCGTCGGGATTCTCCCCGAGATACTCGTCGCTCACGCGATCTCCGTCAAGAAGGTAGTGCTGGAAGCGGACGGTCCACTCGTCGACTCGGGAGTCGATTCGCGGCGGAAGCCCGGCGAGGAGGGCGAGATGATCGGCTCGAAGCTGGGAGGCGGTCCAGGCGATGTGGCTGCGGATGTGCGGCTCGAGCTTCGCGTCGATCGCCGGTGTCAGTCCGAGGATGGGGTACTCATCGTGGTTCCCCCGGACGAGCTCCACGCCTTCGCTCTGCAGAAAATCAAGCGTCTCGCCGGGCCAAGGTCCCAGGTCGATTGCGTCGCCGAGGTGGACGATCCGGTCGCAGGCATGGCGTCTCGCTCTACGAACAGCCGCTTCGGCGAAGGGCAGGTTGGCGTGAAGATCCGAGAGTACGGCGATGCGCATGAGTCCCCCTGCCATGATGATCGGCAGCGGCCAGCCCGAGCATTACGGCGCGGCTGGATTTCGCGGGGCGATCAGAGCCCCTGCCCGGCCGCAGCCAATGGCGCTCATCGCGGCTCTGTGATACCCTCACCGGACATCCGAGACAGACCAGGAGAAGGCATGCAGTTCAACAGCAGAGACGACATCATCCAGCTCACCCCGGAGTGGACCGGCGAGCGCTTTGACGACGGACGGCCGCGGGTCGCCGACGATGTGCTGCGCAGGATGGAACAATGTACGACCGAAGAGGCGTGGGCCGTGATCTGGGGCAAGGGGTACCGGTTCCAGTTCGAGGGCGGGTGGCGGACGACCCACGGGGAGAGGATTCTGGTGGGTCGTGCGGTGACCGCCGTCTTCGTGCCCGAACGCCCCGATCTTCACACGACCCTGATGACCCAGGGTCACGAGAAGGAAGGGCGCATCGGAATGATGAACAGCTGGGTGATCGAGACGCTCGTCAAGGACGACGTGCTCGTCGTCGACCTGTTCGGGAAGATCTTCCAGGGCACCTTCTCGGGCGGAAACCTCTCCACCGCGATCGCCACGAGGACCGGGCGCGGACAGGTGATCTACGGAGGTATCCGCGACCTGCAGCAGATCATGGGAATAGACAACCTGCAGACCTTCTACCTCGACTGTGATCCCACGGGAATCCGTGAGGTCACGATGACCGGGATAAATACTCCGTGCCGGATCGGGAACACGGTCTGCATGCCCGGCGACGTCGTGCTCGGCACGCCGAGCGGCGTCCTTTTCATCCCGCCGCAGCATGCCGAGGAGATCGTCGTTCACTCCGAGCGCACGCGGCTGCGCGAGATCTTCGGGCTTCAGCGCCTGCGGGAGGGGATCTATACGTCGGCGCAGATGGACACGAAGTGGACCGACGCGATCGAGGCGGATTTCGCCGAGTGGCGCACGACCAACACGCCGCCGGAGTACGCCCATCTCGAGTGGGATGAGGAGAGCGATACCGACAAGATGCAGGCCGACGAGGAAACCCTGCTGTAGGCGGCGAGGAGAGACGTACCAGATGACACGCGAGAACCCTGAGACGAACGCTGCTGAGCGGGCGCTCTCGAGCATCAACACCTACAGCGCTCCGTCGGATCTTCGCATCACCGACATGCGGTTCGCCGACATAGCCGGCGCCCCCATGCACTGCACGTTGATGAAGATATCGACCAACCAGGGGATCGAAGGCTACGGAGAGATCCGCGACGGTGCGAGCCGGACCTATGCGCTGATTCTCAAGGACCGCATCCTCGGTGAGAATCCGTGCAACGTGGACAAGATTTTCCGCAGGATCAAGCAGTTCGGCAACCATGCGAGACAGGGCGGCGGTGTCTGCGGGATCGAGCTCGCGCTCTGGGATCTCGCCGGCAAGGCGTACGGCGTTCCGGTGTACCAGATGCTTGGCGGGAAGTTCCGCGATACGATCCGGATGTACTGCGATACCGACGTTCACGGCAAGCACGACGGGGTCGACATGGGCAGAGCGCTTCGAGAGCGCATGTCGCTCGGGTACACCTTCCTCAAGATGGACCTCGGGATCGGCTACCTGCTCGACAAACCCGGCGCTCTCAGCGCGCCGGTCGGGCTGCTCGAGGCGATGCGCGCCGCGTGGAAGCAACGTCGGCCCAACGCCGCCGATGCTTCGGACGACGAGTTGAGCCTGAGGCATGACCGCAACAGGCGCTACGACCTGCAGAATATCGCTCATCCGTTTACCGGTATTCATCTCACGGAGAAGGGGCTCGGTCTCCTCGAGGAGTACGTGGATCAGGTGCGTGCGGAGATCGGCTACGAGGTTCCGCTCGCGATGGACCACTTTGGGCACATCCCGCTGGAAGACTGCGTCAAGATTGCGCGTCGGCTCGAGCGCTACAATCCGGCCTGGCTCGAGGACATGCTGCCGTGGCAGCTCTCCGACCAGTACGAGCGCCTGGCACGCGCGACAGCGGCACCAATCTGCACGGGCGAAGATATCTATCTCAAGGAGAGCTTCCGGCCCCTGCTCGAGCGGGGCGCTGTCTCCGTCATACATCCGGACATCCTGAGCTGCGGCGGTATCCTCGAGCTGAAAAAGATAGGAGACATGGCGCAGGAGTACGGTGTTGCGATGGCCGTGCACATGGCCGAGAGCCCGATCGCCTGTCTCGCGGCGGTGCACGCCTGCGCGGCGACGGAGAATTTCACGGCGCTCGAGTACCACAGCGTGGAAAGCGAATGGTGGAGTCGGATTGTCGAGGGGCTGCCTGATCCCATCGTCGAGAAGGGTTTCATTGCCGTTCCGGAAGGTCCGGGCCTCGGAATCGAGGCGCTCAATGACGAGGTCATTGGTGAGCATCTGCATCCGGACCATCCGGAGCTCTGGGCCTCAACCGATGACTGGAACGATGAGTACTCCCACGACCGGACCTGGTCGTGAGTCTCACCCCTCGCGGGTGATGTGGATCGCGAAGAGCCGGTCGTAGGCGTCGAACCAGAAGGAGTCGAGCCGCGCTGCGTCGGGCTCGCGCGGCGGGCCCACGCTCACCTGCGGGAACGAGAGCTTGTACCGCGACTCATCGCCCCAGTAGAGGCGGCCGAACGCGCCGGCGAGCACATTCAGGAACTCGAGCAGACAATCGTCGATGTCGCTCGACGAGAGCTCGTCCCAGGAACAGCCGTGGATGTTCTCGACGATCGTCTGCTTGATGGGCAGCGGCAGGTCGAGCACGAGCCGATGCGTCTGCTCCCCCTGCACGTCGATGGAGAACAGCTGTCCCGACGGGTTACTCTCCGGCTTCTTCGCCGGGATGGCGTCAAGGAACGCCATCTCGGAGAAGGTCTCCGTGACCGCCTCTTCGAGCGCTTCGTCGATTGGTTTGGTCGGGCTCATGATGGGTCTCCTACGAGATCGGCGAGCTTCGCCGGCGAGATCGGCTTCTGGATGAACCCGGCGATCCCAAGCCCGACGAGCCCGCTCTGCATCCGCTCGTTCTTCATGGACGAGAGCACCAGAATCGGCGTCGACTCCAGACGCGGGTTCATCTTGACCTTCCAGACGAAGGTCATGCCGTCCATCTTCGGCATGTTGATGTCGGTGACGATGAGATCCACCTCGTGTTCATGCAGCATTGAGAGCGCTTGGGCTCCGTCACATGCCTCGTGGAACGTGAGAGAGTCCGAGGCCGCGATCTCAAAGCATCGCCGCGTGATCATCCGCGAGGTGGACGAGTCGTCGACGATGAGAATCCTTCTGGCTTGCGCGAGTGATCGCATTGGTCTGCTACCTCTTGCTTGTCTGTTTCTGGCCGTAGTTCACGAGCACCTCACCGGTGGCTATCGCGACGGAGACGGTGCGCGAGACCTGTCCCCCGAGATCCTCCTTCGTGATACCACATCCGTACCGCCACAGCAGGCGTTTCACCGCGAGCGCGTTACGCCGCCCGATGTCGAAGCGGTTGTTCTCGTCGAGAATGCTCGCGCCGCCGTAGAGATGGTACGAGAACGTCCGGCGTCTTCCGCCGGAGACCGCGTCAACCCATTCCATGAGGAGCGGTACGCCCGTGTCGGCGAAGTAGCCGGGCAGGGCGGCGGCCTTCGCCGGGTTGACCTGTGATTCCGGGAGAGCGATGTGCATCATACCCGCGACCGCGGGGCTGCGACCCGTGACGAGAAGCGCGACGCAGGATCCCAGTCCGTACGTCTTGAGGATGGCGGTCGCGTCGTGTGAGTGCTTGAACTCGCCGATCCCGACATCGATTCTCATTGGATCTCCCTCATGCGGCGATCTCCCGGCTGAGTCGTACGAGCTCGTCGGCGACTCGGGCGAGCGGAACGAGCCGCTCGGCACCGCCGACTTTGTAGGCCTGATTGGGCATGCCGAACACGACCGAGGTCGCCTCGTCCTGAGCGAACGTTCGTGCCCCCGCGGTTCGCATCGCCAACAGCCCCTGCGCTCCGTCGCTGCCCATGCCCGTGAGTACCGCACCGATCGCGTTGGCCCCGACGCTGTGCGCGACGGAGCTCATCAAGACGTCCACCGAAGGGCTGTGACCGTTGACCGGCGCCCCCTCAGCGCATCGGACGACGTATCTACCTCCCCGCCGCTCAACGCTCGTCTGCATGCCGCCGGGCGCGATCAGGACCCGACCGGTGAGCACACGCTCGCCGTCCGACGCCTCCATGACCTCGACCGCAGACATCGTGTTCAGTTTGTCCGCAAACATCGCCGTGAAAACTGGGGGCATGTGCTGGACGACCACCACGCCTGGAATCGTGGGCGGCAGGGCCCTCACGATTGCCGTCAGCGCCACCGTGCCTCCCGTAGACGCGCCGATCGCGATCAGCTTCGACGAGCTCTCCTGCAGGGCGGTCTGCGTCCTGGCAACACTCTTCAGGTCGAATCTCTCGTCGCGCCAATGCGTGACATCGGTGCGCGCGGCGACGATGACCTTCTCGACCAGCTCGTCGGCCATGGAATCCAGGCGCTGACCAAAACTCGACGACGGCTTGGGCACGAAGTCGACCGCGCCGCTGGCCAGTGCATCCAGGGTGATCGCGGCGCCTGCACGGGTGAGCGCAGAGACGACCACCACGGGGATGGGACGCTGGGGCATCAGCCGTTTGAGGAACGCGACGCCGTCCATACGGGGCATCTCGACGTCAAGCGTCAGCACGTCGGGCTCAAGCTCGATGATCTTGTCCCGCGCCACATAGACGTCCGGCGCGCTGCCCACGACCTCGATGCGCGGGTCGCGGCCGATCGCCTGCGTGATGATGCGTCTGGCGAGAGCCGAGTCGTCGACCACCAGCACGCGAACAGGCCTGATCATCCGAGGCTCCTGTAGACCGCCGGCTGCATGTACTGGTAGCCCTCTACCTGCCGACCCATGGACTCCGAATGACCGAGGAAGAGAAAGCCACCGGGTCTCAGGTGACGGCGAAAGGCGGCCACGAGCGCGACGCGGGTCGGCTGGTCGAAGTAGATCATCACGTTGCGGCAGAAGATCGCGTCGAACTGTCTGCGAAAGGGGAAATCGCGGCGCATGAGGTTCAGCCGTTTGAACAGCACGCGCGAGGCGAGCTCGCCGTTCATGCGTAGCGTTCCGTCGGGTTCGCTCTTCGCGTAGCCGCGTTTGACCACGTCGCCGGCTTCACGGACTCTCGACGGAGGATAGACCGCGGCTGCGGCCGTCCGCAGCGCCGCAGTCGATATATCGGTGGCGAGGACGATCGGGTGTCGCGGCAAGCGACTGAGCCCGAAACGGTCGGCCAGCGCGATGAGAATGGAGTAGGGTTCTTCGCCGGTCGCGCACCCGGCACACCAGATGCGCGTTTCCGAGAGTCCTTTCTCGGCCTGATCGCCCCACAGCGCAGGAAGCGCGTATGAGACCAGGTAGTCGAGGTGGTCGGCCTCCCGGAAGAAGTAGGTATGGTTCGTCGAGAGGCGATCGACCATCTCGGTCAGGCGACCGCCGGTTTCGTCGGCTTCTACCGCTTCCATATACTCGTTGAACGAGCGGTAGCCAAGCGACCGCAGTGTTCCGTTCAGCCGTCCGCGGACGAGCGTCCGTTTCTTCGAGAGATCGATGCCGTAACGGCTGTGCACGAGTTCCGCGATCCGCGTGAACTCGGGCTCATCAAGGTCAACGAGCTCCGACATACGCGATCTCCTCAGCGATCAGTTGCCCGACGTCAAGGATGAAGGAGATGCTGCCGTCACCCTGGATGCTGCATCCGCTTACCGCGCGCATCCTGCCGATGTACGCCGGCATCGCGCGTACGACGAACTGCCGGTAGCCGACGATCCTGTCGACCACGAGCGCGGCGGTCCTGTCCGCCGATTGGAGCACGATGATCACGCCGTGATCCGGGAT
Organism: Spirochaetales bacterium; assembly: GCA_007130265.1. GTDB lineage: Bacteria > Spirochaetota > Spirochaetia > DSM-27196 > SLST01 > SLST01. Next base: position 12,440 of record SLST01000197.1, on the reverse strand, counting down.
CTCGTCCCGGTGTTCGTACTGGATGATCGGGATCACCTCGTCGCGCAGCCGGAAGCCGTGGTGCCCTGATCCGGTGCCGGTGATCGATTCCTCGCTGTAGCTTTGGAATGTGACGAGGTCGGTCGTGGGAACCGAGAACTGGGTATCACCGATCTCGAACGTCACTCCGTCGAGTATTGCGAGCGTGAGCGGAATGCGAAGGATGAACGTCGTCCCCTGTCCCGGTTCGCTCGAAAGGTCGATCTTCCCGCGCAGCTTCTCGGTGTTCTGCCGTACGACGTCCATGCCCACGCCCCGGCCGGAGATCTCCGAGACGGATCCGGCGGTCGAGAAGGCCGGTTCGAAGATGAACCGATAGATCTGATCGTCGGTGAGCTCGCCGTCCTGCTCCCCGACGAGTCCGCGCTCGATTGCCTTCGCGAGGATGCGGTCTCGGTCAAGACCGCGACCATCGTCGGCGATCGTGATCCAGATCTCGTTGCCCTCGTGTTTGGCCGAAAGCCTGATCGTGCCGGTCCTCGGCTTGCCGGCCGCCTCGCGGTCGGTCGCCGACTCGATCCCGTGGTCGATCGCGTTGCGAATGATGTGAACGAGCGGGTCGGAGACCTCTTCGATCACGTTCTTGTCCATCTCGGTCTGCTCGCCGGAGATCTCAATGGTGACGTCCTTCTCGAACCGACGTGCGAGATCGCGGACGAGTCGCCGCATCTTGCCGAAGGTCGCCTCCAGGGGGATCATCCGCACGCTGAGAGTGATCTCCTGCATTTCCCGCGTGATCTTCTGCAGATAGGAAGCCGCCTTTGTCAGCGTAGCGCCTCCGTTCTCTGACGATTCGATTCCTCCGAGCAGCATGGACTCGGCGGTGATGAGCTCCCCGACGAGGTCAAACAGCTTGTCGAGCTTCACCGTGTCGACGCGAATATCCTTGCGCGAGACCGCGTACTCGTTCGCCGTTCCGCCGGTGGTTCTGCGCTTCGCCTGCTCGGCGAGCGCTTTCTCGACGGAGTCCGGCTTGACGTCTTCTTCGCTGACGAGAATCTCTCCCAGCCGACGCTGTTGCCGGGAGAGGGCCCGTTCGAGCGACTCTTCGCTGATCTCCCCCATCTGGACCAGGATCTTGCCGAGTGCGTCACCATCAGAGAGCCCGTCGCCGTCGCCGGATTCACCGGTCCGGTCGACAGTCTCAGGCGATTCCGAGGTCACGGTACCGGCCGCGCCGGCAACCGCTCGGATACTGCCGCGAATCATGTCGACCATGTCGAGAAACCGTCCGGCTGCGTCGTGGTCGATGGACGCTCCACGCGTGCGGTACCCGTCAAGCTCTTCCTCGAGCGCCATGCACTGCTGTTCCACCCGGGTGAACCAGAAGAACCCGGCATTCCCCTTGACCGTGTGCACCGCGCGGAACACCCGCCCCACTGTCTCAGGGTCGATCGGCTCGCTCTCGGCTCGCAGCAGCTCCTGCTCGACCCCGTCGAGCAGATCCGTCGACTCCTCTATGAACGCATCGATCATCTCCGGTGTCACCGGATCGGACGCGGCGATCGCAGCGGCCGCCTCCTCCTCTGTCATGGTGGAGCCCTGAGTCGGCTGATTCGCCGGCTCGTCGGTACTCTCGGCAGGAGCAGGCGCCTGCGCACCCACAGGTCTACCGAGGCGCAGTGCCTGCACCCGCTCGACGATCCGCAGGTGGTCGAATGACTCTTCGGTCACGACCGAAGGGGCGCCGGATCCGTTGCCGCCCGCGACCTGCTGCTCAATGCTGCCGACGATCCGGCTGAGCACGTCGGTTCCGTCGAGGAGTACCGTGATCACCTCGTCGGTGATCTGCTGGCGTCCGTTTCGAACCTCGTCGAGCAGCGCCTCGAGCTCATGGCTCGTCTCGCTCACGTGGGAGAAGCCCACGAATGAGGCGACGCCCTTGATCGTATGCATGGACCGGAAGATGCTGTTGACCAGTTCGTCGCTGTGCTCGTCTTCGAGTTTCAGAACGCGGTGCTCGATATCGTCGAGATGATCAGCCGACTCCTGAATGAAGGATGTGACCACGTCAAGGTCATCGATCGCTACCTCATGCGCGGCTGCCGGTCGCTCGGCCGGAAGCTTGTCCCGTGACGGTTCAGCGTCAGGGGGCTCAGTCGCCTGCGGCTCGCCGACGGCGGCACGCACGTGATCGAAGAAGGTGTCACGGATGCCGCGGATGATCGGCAAAGCGTCCCCCGGCGTGTTCGGGTCGGTCGCGAGGAGCTGGGTCTCGGCAAGGATCTCCGTGGCCAGCGCCAGGTCGCCGTCACGGTACCGTTTCAGCATGTCGACGATGGCGGACAGGTGGCCAACCGCGCGTCCGAGGAATGAGAGCGTTCCGTCGTCCTGTTCGAGGGGTCCGCGTGCCTGCGGCTCCGCGGCTAGCGCGGCCACCCACCGTTCGACTTCGTCGGGAGTCGGGTTTGACGCCTGCATGCGGGCGATCGCGCGAAACCTCTCGGCGATCTCGTTTGCCGTGTCACGCGGTGCGCCCTCTGAGTCGGGCGATACGGCGACGGCTGTCGCTTCCTCCACTAGGTCGGCTGTGGCGACGAGGTCTCCCTCCTGGTAGTGTGTGAGCAGGTCGATCAGTCGTTCGCTCATTCGTTAACCCGTCAGGTTGCGGGAGCCAGCATCGCGATGACCTTTGTCAACGCCTCAGGCTCGAACGGCTTCACGATCCAGCCGTTCACCCCAAGCTGCTTGCCGCGCTGCTTCTTCTCCTCGCTGCTCTCCGTCGTGAGGAAGACGACCGGCTTCTGTGCAAGCTCGGGACGCTGCTTGATGGACTCGACAAACTCAAACCCGTCCATCTCCGGCATGTGCACGTCTACGAGAAACAGATCGACGCTCGCGTCCGCGCGGCTGAGCGCGTCCTTGCCGTTCTCGGCCTCCTGCACTTCGTACCCCTCCGGATCGAGTGCCTTGTGTACAAGTTTTCGAATCGTCGGCGAGTCGTCTATACACAGTATCTTTCCGCTCATAGTGCCTCTCCTTTCAGAACAAGGTCACGTTACCGCCGAGTTCGACGCCGTTGTCCAGCACGACCCGCTTCGCCACACCGGCTCCGTACCCCTCTGCGCCTATTGCCTCGTATTCGTCTTCCATCGTGAAGTGCTTCACAGCGATCTTCCTCGCAAGCTCACGAGCCCGAGCCTGCGCCTCGCCGAGCGGCTCGACCGCCGATTCGGGGACTCTGGCCGCGGCGTCGTCGAAGATCACCGAGATGTGCGACACGATCTGCTGAATCGCATCCTGCTGCTGCATCGCCATGTTGATCTCGCTCAGGTGCGAGGTGACCGAATCGCTTACGCCGGCCGCCTCGCGAATCGACGACCTGATGCGATCGAGCTTTGGTCTCAGACCCGTGATCGTGTGGTGAATCGACTCGATCGTCTCGGAGAGGTTCTTCTGTGAGTCGGCCATCAGCGCGTGATGCTGTGCGCTGAAGTCGGCGACCTGCCGCTCGATCGATACGGTGTTCGAGCCGATCGCCTCGGCGACCTCTTTCGCGGTGCCGGCGAGCTTCTGTATCTCACCGGCGATCACGCTGAAGCCCTTGCCGAACTCTCCCGCCTTGGCGGCATAGATCGCCGCATTGATCGCGAGAATACTTGTCTGCTCGGCGATGTTGGACACCTGCCCCAGGAGCTCGGATGTTTCCCCGACCGATCGGGATATGCGGTCGATCGATCTGTCAAGCGAAGTGTTGGTGCGATCGCAGATGGCTGCGTTCTCGCTCAACCGCTCGAGATCGAGCTCCATGTCGGCGATGCGGTCCTCGAGCGATTCGTCTCCGGTGCACAGCTCGGTGAGGAATGCCGCGATCGACTCGCTGAGCGATGTGCTCTGTCGGCCGATCTCGTAGACATCGTCGGTGAGTGAAGTGGATCCGCGCTCGCTCTTCTCGATCGCCGTGCGTGACAGTCTCTCGATGATCGGGGCGGTCTCGCGTATCAGAGCCACCGCCTCTGCGAGCGCTCTCGTCGTCTCATCGTAGGTGCGCAGCCGGGCGCTCAAGTCCCTCGCCTGCTCCTGGAGGTCGTTGACGTTGCGGCGCGTAGCTTCCTCCCGCTCGGCGTGGCTGGCTTCAAGCTCGCTCATCCGCTCGCCGGCGCGGCGCTCACTCGAGCGCAGATCCATGCACGCGAACAGATACGCCATCGCGCCTGAAGCGATCGCGCCCGAGACGAGCACCACGGTCCAGGCAGTCGAGTGAAACGCCCCGAGTGCCCCCGCGAGCGCGAACCCGAGTGAGATGACGGCTGCTGCGGTCGTGCGTCGTTCCATACTGCCTCGGTCGCTTCTCCGGTTACCCGTTCTCGCCGGCGGCGACAGTCGACTGCATCTGGGCCTTTCCCAGGGTGAGCGCCTGCTCCGGGACCTCTTCCGGCCGCATGAGCCGGTCGATCTCGAGAAGGATCTTCACCTCGCCTTCGACGGTACCGAGGCCCGTGACAAACTGCTCGGACCCGGAGCCCGATCTGAACTCCGGAGCCGGCTGGATGTTCTTCGCCGGGATCTGGTGAACCTCGCTCACCGTATCGACGATAAAGCCGACGACGCGGGAATCCGCCTCGATGATGATGATGCAGGTCCGGTCGTCGTATTCGCGAGCCGGCATACCGAACCGCAGCCTGAGGTCGACGACCGGGATGACCGTTCCGCGGAGGTTGATTACTCCCCGTACGTAGTGGGGCATGTCCGGCACCGCGACAATTCGCTGAAGTTCCTCGATTGACTGCACCCGGTCGATCGGCACCCCGTACTCTTCGTCACTCAGACGAAACAGCAGGTGCTTGTCCTCCGACTCGTTCCCGCTCTCGTCGTCAACGAGGAACAGGTCGTCATCCTGTCCATTCTGATCCTGTTGCATCTGGTCCTCCCTGATGTATCTGCGTTGATATCTCTCGGATCGTTTCCGTCAGCTGGCTGAACTCCGTCGACTTGTCGAGAAACCGGTACGCGCCGGCTTCGATGCATTTTGCCCGGTAGATCGGCTCCGGGTAGTTGGTCAGCACGATGACCGTCGGGTAGGGGACCTTGTCTTCTATCCCGTCGAGCACGTCGAGCGCCGTCCCTTCCTTGAGCTGGAAGTCGAGCACGACGACGTCAGGCGATCGGTCCCAGACGAGCTGTACCGCATCGAATACGGTCGCGGCGAAGGCAATGACCTCGGCCGATCCGTCCTGCGGTATGAGCTCTGCGAGTCGCTTCTGCAGCGGTATCGAATCGTCTACGATTGCTACCGATATGCGCTGAAGCCTGGTTGTCTGTCGCACGCCTTCTCCATCCGTCGGATGCTCTTTCATCCTGGACTGGATGCTACCGTGTGAGGGCCGTCCTATCGATCAGCGGAGTACGACAATTTCTGTAGGGGAAATGCCTACAGATCAGGCGAGGAGATCACGGCTGAGAGTATACTCGACGATGTCGGCGTTGCTCGCGCAGCCGAGCTTGCGCAGGACGCGCGTGCGGTAGGTGCTCACCGTCTTCTCGCTGAGGGTGAGCTCGTCGGCGAGCTCCCGGATCCGTTTGCCCCTGGCAATGCCGAGCATGACCTCGTATTCGCGGTCGGAGAGCGTCTCGTGCGCCGGCCGCTCGGACTCCTGCGTCGCGAAAAGCGCCATCTCGGCGAGATGCGGGGTGACGTATCGTCCTCCGGAAGCGAGGCGCGTGATCGCTTCGACGAGCTGGTCCGGCGCAGCGTCTTTCGTGAGATAGCCGGATGCGCCCGCCCTGATGAACCGGATCGCGTACTGCTCCTCCGGGTACATGGAGAGGACAAGGATGGCGATGCCCTGATGGGACGCCCGGATCGACTTGAGCGCCTCGAGGCTCGTGGTGCCGTGCATGTTGACGTCGAGCACGAGCACGTCACAGGCGGTCTCGCGAACGAGCGAGAGTACCTCATCGACGGTGGAGGCCTCTCCTGCGATCTCCATCGTCGGCTGATCCTTCACGATCCTCGTCAGACCAGCCCGGACGACCGCGTGGTCGTCGGCCACCAGCACGCGAATCACGGTCCGACTCCTGTCGGCGCCTCGACCCGGACGATGGTCCCCCGTCCGGGTTCACTCGCGATGTCCACCGACCCCCCCCAGGACGCCGCGCGCTCGTTCATACCGATGATGCCGAGCGAGCTTCCCACGTCGATCTGCGCCATGTCAAAGCCCACACCGTCGTCCTCAACCGTCCAGATCATCCGCGCTCTCCGCCTCACACATCGAATCTTGACCACAGAAGCGCCTGCGTGCCGCGCTACGTTTGTGAGCGCCTCCTGGATTATCCGCAGGAGCGAGACCGCGAGGTCGTGGCCCAGGGCGTCGTCTCCACAGGAGGCCTCGAGATCTACTCTGACCCCGACGCGTTCGGTGAACTGCTTCACATGCTCGTTGAGAGCGACATCGAACCCGAAGTCGTCGAGCACGCTGTCGCGCAGCTCGGAGCACACGCGTTTGACGAAACCGATCATCCCGTCTATGTGCTCGAGCATCTCGTCCACACGGGGCGCGTTGTCCTCCTCCGCGTGACCTGACTTGATCCAGTGGAGGTCCATCTTGTGCGCGGTAAGCATCTGCCCGAGTACGTCGTGGATATCGCGTGAGAGTCTTGTCCGCTCGCGCTCGCGGATCGTCTCTTCGTTGAAGAACAGCGCACGAAGAGCTCGTTGACGATCCTGCAGGTCCTGCTCGTAGCGGCGGAGCTCGGTGACGTCCTCAACGAAGAGCGCCGTGTACGGTGGCGAGTTGGGCGCCTGGGGGATTTTGGCGGAGCTGATCTGCAGCAACCGGCGGTCCCTTCCGGGACGCGTGATCGACTGCTCCACTCGCTCTCGGCGGGCATGCGCCGCCTCGATCACCGGTCTGAGCGCCTCGCGTGCCGCCTCGGTTGATGTGCCCCGCTGCCCTACGAGTTCGAGCATCGTTCGGTTCGCTTCGATGATGTGGCCAGCGTGGTCGAGCAGAACCAGACCTATCACGGCGTTCTCGAACAGACCACGGAACCGTGCTTCGCTGGTCTGGAGCGCAGCATTCAGCTTGCGCCGGTAGAGCGCAATCTCGATGCTGTTGATGAGCTCGCGCGTCTCGAACGGCTTGATGATGTACCCGAACGGTTCGGTGATCTTCGCGCGTTCGAGTGTCGCGTCGTCCGAATACGCGGTGAGGAAGATGACAGGAATCTGATGCTCATGCCGGATACGCTCGGCGAGCTCTATTCCGTCGATCTCTCCGGAAAGCCGGATGTCCATCAGGATGAGGTCGGGACGGGCCGACTCGAGAATGCGGATAGCCTCTTCACCGCTCTTCGCTATGCCGTCGACCACATAGCCGTGGTGTTCGAGTCGCATCTGGATACTGTGGGCGACGATCAGCTCATCTTCTGCTACGAGTATGTGCCCGTGGTGTTCGTCCATTTCTCTTCCTGATCATAGCATCGGAATCCGCGGCTGTGAATGCATCGCTTTTATCCCCCACAGTGGGCGATTTCAACCGGGGGTGGACGCCGGGTCGCGAATTCGCTACTAGAAGTCGTGGCGAAGCAAGACCGCATGCGCGAGATCCGGCGGGTCATGTCCGAGATTTCGAGTCTGAACAGCCGCATCCTTACCCACGTCTACCGCAAGGCGTGGGATCGGGATCTTCTGCACGAGATGCAGACGCAGCTCGAGGGAAAGAAACGCGAGCTCGAACAGCTGCGGACAGTCACGCCGCGCACCCGTGCCGCAGCGTCGTTGTCAGCAGGGCCGCCGACGGCCACCGAGGCGGATGGCGAGGAGACCGTGACGGTACACGAGACCAGACTCATCGCGAATGCCCTCTATACGCAGCGGCCTCTCATCTACGAGTCGGGCGAATGGCTTGCGTACCGGCGCGTGTGCGCCGCGCTCGTACGCCTGTTCGCGCACGAAGTCGATGACGGATCCTTTGACTCCACGGAGTTTCTCACGCACTGCGGGCTGTCGTTCAAGGACGCCGAAGAGATCTCGCGGCGGCCCGGCGACTTCATCCGACGCAGCGAGGAGCTCTTTCGCAAGGAGTAGCCGCGCCCGCAAGCCGCGCCCGCAAGCCGCCTACCACGGCCATTCGGCGCCGGTGTGATCGCGCATCGCGAGCCGGTCCTCGTCCACCTCCGCGTCGAGAAAGTAGCCAAGCGCTGCGTCGGCTGCCTGTGCCGGCGAGAGATCGGCATTCAGGTCCTCCTCGCCCTTCATGAAGGTCCGTATCCACCCCGGATGGTAGAGCCTGAACGCGTACCCTTCGGGTCGCAGGTCGTTGAACAGGATGGAGACGCCCATGTTGAGCGCGCACTTGGACATCGAGTACCCGTACCAGCTGCTTCTATGAGACCGGGCGATGCATCCGGCCTCCGAGGAGACAAAGCAGAGCCGCCGCATCCGCGACCGCTCGATCCCCGGCAGCAGAGCTTCGACCATGCGAAATGGTCCGAGCGCGTTGACGCTGATCGTCTCCGCGATCGTGTCGTAGGGAAGTCCGACGGAGATCCGTCGCTCGAGTCCGTCGTTTCCGAGCGTCGCGGCATTGTTGATGAGCAGGTCGATCACCGGCCGCCGGTCGAGCGTTGCCTCTGCAGCTTCGCGTACGGAGCGCAGGTCGCCGATGTCGAGGTCGACCAGCGTCAACCGTTCATCGTGCGCGGCCGCGAGCGTCGCGAGTCGAGACTCCTGCGGCGCGTATCTTCCGGCGACTACCCGCCACCCGCGGCCGAGCAGGGCTTCGGTGAGCGCGTACCCGAGACCGTGGTCCGCGCCGGTGACGAATGCGGTCAGCTCTGCCATGCTACGCTCCAGCGTCCCGCCAGTCGCGGAGCCTGACCGGCTCGGTGTGCACCGGCCATGAGGCGCGCAGCGGATGCTCATAGAGGCCGATGCGGTCGGTCGGGATCGGCTCGAAGCCGATCGCCCTCACGACCGGCGCATCCGGGTGCAGCGCGTACTCGTCGCGTGAGGCGTCGACGAATCCCGGGTCGGCATCGCCGCTCTCGTGGTTGTCCACGAGCTCGAAGAGCTCCGGCTCCCGGGTGATGACCGGGCCGCTGCGGTAGAAGATATTGCGCCGCACGACGTTGATTCCCGGCTCGTCCATCATGCTCGCAATCTGCGGGTAGCGCTCAAGATAGAGCTCGCTCTCGTGGTAGATGTCCTTGCGCGGGGTACCTTCCCGGATCGTCTTCCATACGTGGTTCTCCCGTCTCCAGCCTCCGCTCACCCCGAGCTTGCAGTCGATGAAGAGATTGTTCCCGATCACGTTGTCGCGACCGCTGTTGATCTGCACGGCGCCGAAATTGCCGTTCGAGCTGCGCACGAAGACATTGCCTTCGATGAGCACGCCGCTGATCGCATCGTCGAGCCTGATCGCCGCCTGGCCGTGGACCGCGCCCTCGGTCCCGGTCTTGCCGTTGTCGTGGAAGTAGTTGTGTCGGAAGACGACCCCGCGATAGGTGGGGTTGTAGAAGAGCTCCATTGCCCCCTGGTCGTCGGATTCCTGCACCGAGCTGTGCGTCTCGTTGTACTCGATGAGGTGATCGTTTCCCTCAATGCGCATGACGCTGCTCGGGCAGTCGTAGAGCAGGTTGTTCGAGACCCGGTTCCCGACGCCCTCGAGCTGGATCGCCGGCGTGTAGGTCCGGTCGATACGGCCGAAATCGCTCATACGGCAGTTCTCCACGAAGTGGGCGGCGGGCGTGAGCGTCACTCGATCGCCGCCTATGACCTCGGTTGCGCGTCGGCCTATGGTATGGATGTCGCAGCCGTAGATGCCGCATCGCTTCCCGCCGTGGATGCACACGCCGTTGCCGGCGAACCGTGTCACGACGCATCCGGCGACAAGGCAGTCGTTCGAGTCGGTGATCGTCACGCACCCGTCGCGACCCAGGTCGAAGTTGATGCCCTCGATTCGCACGTGCTCGCACCCGTCGAGCGAGATCATCGGGACCGAGAGCATCCCAAGCTCGATCGTCGCGCTCGCCGGGTCGACCGGCGGCCAGAAGTAGAGGATGCCGCTGTCACGGTCAAGGTACCACTCGCCCGGCATGTCGATTTCCTCGAGCAGGTTGAACGCGTAGTAGATGATCCCCTGGCCCGTGTCCATCCCGCCGTGGTAGTCGTATGCATCGGCGGTCGTGAGCGTCCTCGCGGCAGGATCAATCGAGCCGATCCTGACGGTCCCGTCGGCCCAGAGCCACTTGAAGTAGCCGAAGAGCCACCCGTCGTCGGCTTCGACCCAGCGAGAGTGCCGGTCCGACTCGTACTCGAACACCGACGGTCGTTCTCCTTTCTCGCCGGGCTCGACGAGGCGTGTGATTTCGACAAACCCCTCGTTCGGCCAGCGGGCGAGCGTCATGGGCTCGCCGTTACAGTAGAGCTCGAGCGTGGGCGGAGAGGGCGGCTGGCCGTGCCCGCGTACCGCGAGCTCGCCGTAGTCGGTGATTCCCTGCGCCGCGAGGTCGCATTGGTAGACCTTTCCGCGGGCCTCCTGCGGGAGCCGCGCGAGGATTGCCTCGTCGTCGACGAGCGTGAACCCCTCGATCGCCCTGCCGCCGTAGAGCGTGGCCGCGCCCAGGTTCTCGGCCCGGTAGACCACCGGAGACTCAGCAGTCCCGGAGTCCTCACTGCCGAGCGCAAATGTCGTTGCGCAGGGATAGACCCCGTCCTTGAGCGTCACGGCGATCGCGCCCGCCGCGCCGGCAGGTTGTCCCGTGCGCCGCAGCGCCTCTCGCACCGCCTCGCGCGCGCGTTCGAGCGAGGCAAAGGGCCTTTCCGCATCGCCCGGTCCCGTGTCGTCTCCGTCTCGAGAGACGTAGAACTCCTGTGCCGCTACCGTCGGTCGAACCCGGTCGTCCGACTCGATCTCTCGTTGCTTGCTCATGCCGCCCTCCTGACTCTCCATCGTACCGGGCCCGGCTCCCGGTCACAAGCCGGTGCGCTCGCCTTCCTCGCGGTTCTGCACGACAAAGCCGATTCCCGCCTCTCGCAGGCGCGCGACGAGCGAGAGTCCGAGCGCCGTGGCGGGTGTCTGGAATCCGGGTGGTGGTCCTGAGCCGCGCACGGCTCGCTCAAACATCAGGAGCGCGCCTTCGGCGATCATGACGGCGGTTGCCCCATACCCCGGTTCGCGCTCCCCGCTGATCGTGAGCGTCAGCTCCCGGCGCGTCCGTTTCCCGTCGCGAAGGTAGGCGTGCATGTCCACCCGGAAGCTGCCGCGTGCTTCCACCGCCGCGCGCGGTCCGGAACCGGGTCTGGGCAGCACCGTCGCGACGAGCACGGCGCGCGTCGGTCCGAACGAGAGGAGTCCCATGAAGAGTGAACCGGCCGCGGCGGCGAGCGCAGCGGATGCCGCGGCGATCGGGCCCCGTCCGAACGAGATCACCTCGCGATAGTCCGGGTCGTCCCCCAGGGGGAAGCCCCGCAGCGCATTGCTGCGCCGCACGATGCGCTCGTTGATCGGGCCCATGAAGAACGGCATCGTCCAGCGTCGCAGATGCCGGTCGAAACGAGGCCCGAGCGACGGGCGGCGCCGGCGCGCCGCAACGGCGGTCGTAGCACCGGTCACGAGACTGTCCGGGTCGTGAAGCTCGTCTCTCACCGCGGGGTCGCTGCGCGCCTGAGTGATGACGTCGACGAGACTCGCAATCGTTCCGCCGCTGAACCCGCCCTCGCTTCGGCCGAAGACGAGGCGAATGGCGTCCGGCTGACGCCCGGAGTGCGCGAGCACTTCGTCGGTGAGCACAAGCGCGCCAAGATCGCTCGGCACCGAGTCGAAGCCGCAGCAGTGCACGATGCAGGCGCCGCTTGCGAGGGCAGTAGCCTCGTGGGCGGCCATCATGCGCCGGATCCACGGCACCTCGCCCGCGAGGTCGAGGTAGTGGGTGCCGTGTCGTGCGCACGCGGCGACGAGGGCGCTGCCAAGGCGGCCGTACGGTCCGGCCGCCGAGACGACGACGTGCGTGTCCGCGGCGAGCCGGTGCACCGACTCCTCGTCACTGAGATCGACCGTAATGAGCTGCGGCGTGTTCGAGGATCGAGTGCGGCGCGCGATCCGGCTCTGCAGCGCCTCCAGGCGCGACGGACTGCGGCCCGCGTAGGCGAGGCGGACGTGGCTCGTCGTCGTACGGATCGCCAGGTGCTCCGCGATGAGAGCGCCGGTGAACCCGGTCGCGCCTACCAGCGTGATGTCGTGGGAACGAGCGCGGCCGTTACCACCGGCCATCCGGTTCTTCATCCGGGGAAGGTACTGCCGGACATCCTCGCGTGCAATCGCTTTCGGTCCAAGATCCTCGTGGGCTTGCCGCACGGGCTCGCTCCCGGTATGGTTGGCTCACGGTTGACTTTCTCCAGGAGGCCCTATGAGTGACGCTTTTCCCCGCACGACCGCCGGCGGCATTTCGCTCTCGCG